>NZ_NOIW01000079.1:0-25479 GCF_002708645.1 Sphingobium sp. IP1 | reverse complement strand
GCGCTGGCGGGGTGGGGGTGTCGCCCAGCGCTTCCTTGGCAAGCTGGCCGATGCCGCCGAGGGTGCCGATCAGCTGGGTTGCCTCGACCGGGAAGAGGATGGTCTTGGCATTGGGCGAGGTGGCGAACTGCTGCACCGCGTCAGTATATTTCTGGGCGATGAAGTAATTGAGCGCCTGCGGATTGCCGGCCGCGATCGCGTCCGACACCATCTGGGTCGCCTTGGCTTCGGCCTCCGCCTCGCGCTCGCGGGCTTCGGCATCGCGGAAGGCGGCTTCGCGGCGGCCTTCGGCTTCCAGGATCTGCGACTGTTTCTGGCCCTCGGCGCGCAGGATCTCGCTGCTTTTGAGGCCCTCCGCCTCCAATATGTTGGCGCGCTTCTCGCGCTCCGCCTTCATCTGCCGGCCCATGGCGTTGACGATGTCGGCGGGCGGGCGGATGTCCTTGAGTTCCACGCGGGTGATCTTGATGCCCCAGGCGTTGGTGGCGTGATCGACCACGGAGAGGAGGCGGGCGTTGATCTCGTCGCGCTTCGACAGGGTCTCGTCCAGGTCCATCGAGCCCATCACAGTGCGCAAATTGGTGGTGGCGAGCTGCATGATGGCGACATAGAGTTCGGACACTTCATAGGCGGCCTTGGCGGCGTCGAGCACCTGGAAGAAGACGACGCCGTCGACCGACACCATGGCATTGTCCTTGGTGATGATTTCCTGCCCCGGAATGTCGACGACCTGCTCCATCATGTTGATCTTGCGACCGACGGCGTAGAAGAAGGCGGGGTAGAAATTGAGGCCGGGCTTCGCCACCTCGGTAAAGCGGCCGAAACGCTCGATGGTATATTGATAGCCCTGCCGCACCACCTTGACGCTGACCGCCAGGTAGAAGAGCACCAGAAACGTGACCGTGAGTGCGAAGGTCGTCACCATATGTCCTCCCCAGAGAAGGGGATCACTATGGCGGTTCTTCGTTAACGGGAAAAGGCAAAGTGATGGAGAGACATAAGATGCAGTTGCGCCACGCCCGATCCCTGCTGTTCCTGCCCGCGTCCAATCCGCGCGCGGTGGCCAAGGCGCGCACCCTGGCATGCGACATGGTGATCCTGGACCTGGAGGATGCGGTGCCCGACGCGGACAAGGCGGCGGCGCTGGACGCGGCGGTGGAGGCCGTGGGCGAGGGCTTTGGCGGGCGGCTGATGGCGGTGCGGATCAATGTCGAGGGGATGCCGTCGCATGGGCCCGAGATGGTGGCATTGAAGCGCACCGCGGTCGACTATGTGGTGCTGCCCAAGGTCGAGAATGCCAAGCAGGTGAAGGATGTCTATTCCGTCGCGCAGAAGCCGGTGATCGCGATGATCGAGAGCGCGAAGGGCGTGCTGGCGGCGCCGGGAATCGCGGCGGGCGAGGGCTGTGCGGCGCTGTTCGTGGGCACCAATGATCTGCGCAAGGATCTGGCCATTCCGCCATCGGCCGGGCGGGCGGGGCTGGCCCATGTGCTGCAGGGCGTGGTGCTGGCGGCGCGGGCGGCGGGGATCGCGGTGTTCGACGGCGTGTTCAACCGGCTGGACGATGAAGCGGGGCTGGAGGCGGAATGCGCCGAGGGCCATGGCTTCGGCTTTGACGGCAAGACGCTGATCCACCCCGGACAGGTGCCGGTGGCGAACCAGGCGTTCGGCCCGGACGCGCAGGCGGTGGCGGATGCGCGCCGGCTGATCGAGGCGGCGACCGGCGGGGCCGAGCGCTTCGAGGGACGGATGATCGAGGCGATGCATGTCGAGGAGGCGCGGGCGCTGGTGGCGCGGGCGGAGGCGGTCGGGCAATAGCGAAAGGCGACAAGGCATGGCGGTGCGGTTCGACAAGGTTGCGATCATCGGGACCGGCCATGTCGGTGCCACGGCCGCCTATGCGATGATGCTGCGCGGGCTGTTCACGCAGATCATGCTGATCGATGCGGACGGGCCGCGCGCGCAGGCCGAGGCGCTGGACATTGCCGACGCCAATGCGCTGGCGCGGCCGGCCCATGTCCTGCGCGGCGACTATCGGGATGCGGGCGACGCGGCGATCGTGGTCATCACGGCGGGCGCGACCACCCATGGCGAGGAAAGCCGGCTGTCGGTTGCCGGACGCAGCGCTGCCATCGTGGCGGACTGTGCGCGGCGGGTGGTGGAAGCAGGCTTTGCCGGGGTGATGATCGTCGCGTCCAACCCGGTCGACGCGATGGCGCAGGTGGCGCAGCGCGCGTCGGGGCTGCCTGTGGGGCAGGTGATCGGCACCGGGACGCTGCTCGACAGTGCGCGCTTTCGCCGGCGGCTGGCCGACCGGCTGGGGGTGGCGCCGGTGTCGGTCGAGGGGCAGGTGCTGGGCGAGCATGGCGACAGCGAGGTGGCGGTCTTTTCGGGCGTGCGGATCGGCGGGGTGACGCTGGACCAGTTTCGCGGCGGCGCGGTGCTGGACCGGGCGGAACTGGCGCATGCGACGATGCGGGCGGGCTATGCGATCAACTATGGCAAGGGCCATACAAGCTATGGGGTGGCGACGGCGATCGTGCGGCTGTGCGAGGCGGTGCGACGCGACGAGCAGGTGGTGCTACCGGTGTCGACCCTGGCCCATGGCGAATGCGGCGTGGCGGGCGTCTATCTGAGCCTGCCCTGCGTGATTGGGGCGCTGGGGGTGAGCCGGGTGCTGGCGCCGGACCTGGATGCGGAGGAACGGGTGGCGCTGCAGGCGTCGGCGGCGGTGCTGCAGGGCATCATGGACGGGCTGGAATCCCATTGAAAAATCGCCGGCGATATCATCCTTCCGGCAGGTCCACCCTGGGCAGAAGTTCCGCCTCCAGGGCGGGATAGAGGTGCGCGACGCTGCGTTGCAGTTCGTAGCGGGTGGCGGCCATGGTGGCGAAGCGGTCGGGGATGGGGAGGGTGCCGGCCTCCACCATGTCGAGGCCGGACTGCACGGCGCTGCGCAGCATCGCATCGAGCCAGTCGAGCCAGTCGCGGGTCTGGGCGATGGCGCGGGTGCCGCCGGGATCGAACGGGCCATGGCCGGGGATCGCCGCCCTGTGCGGCAATTTGGCAAGCGCATCCAGGCTTTCGCGCCAGCGGCCAAGGTTCGCGGTCGGGGTGCTGGGCGCACGGTCGAGGAAGAGCAGGTCGCCGGCGATCAGGGTGCCGGTGCGTTCGTCCAACAAGGCGAGATCGGCATTGCTGTGGCCGGCGAGCGGCAGCAGTTGCAGGCGTCGGCCGCCGAAATCCTCCGCCGGCTGGTCGATCCGCCGGCCCGGCAGGGCGAGGTCGGTGCCGCGCATCCAGTCGCCCAGCAGGCGATAGAGCGCATCGGAAAAGCCGCGCCCGTCCCGCTCCATGTCGGCGATGGTGCCGGGCAGGGCGGCGACGATGGCGGGATCGAAAGCGGCGATGCCCATGCCATGGTCGGGATGGAGATGGGTGACATAGACCCGTATGACCGGCTGACCGGTCAGCGTTTCCGCCACTTTCCTGAGCATGTGGCCATAGCGGATCGACGGGCCGGCATCGACCAGCAGCGTGCCGGCCGGGGTGGCGATGATCGTAATATTGGCGATTGCGCCGCCATTGGCGAAGAGCATCGGTTCATCGGCGCCATGGATCATCCACAGGCCATCGGCGATCGGCTGCGGATCGATGTGATAGTCATCGGTTGCGGCCCCGGTCAGCAGAGGGAGGGCGCCGGTCATGCCGGCCAGCGTCTGTCGGCGGTTGAGCATCATCGGCCGGTCGCGCCGGTGGCAGTGGGCAGGGGCGACTGGCGGGCGACGGTCACCTTGGCGAGATAGGCGCGGCCATTGGTGTCGCGCGCGGCGATGGACAGCGTGTCGCCGGGATGGGCGCGGGGCATCAGGGTGATGGCGGGGTCTTCCGCCACGGCGGCCCATATCTCCATCTGACCGAGCAGTTGGCCGTCAGGGCCGGTCACGCGCATCTGTTCGATATGATAGGTCGGGATATTGGCGACGAAGCCGGTGTCCATCGGATGGCGGAAGGTGACGCGCAGCCGGCTGGCGCCGTCGGCCATCGGCCAGGCTTCGCCCCGCATTTCGCCCAGATGCTGCGCCCAGTCGCCCTTCACCCGGCTGACCGGCGGGGCCGAGCAGCCGCCGCCTGCCGCATCGACCCAGCCGCCGCTGACCAGCCATTGGCCGTCCGCAAGCTGCACCGCGCCGCGCACCGGGGTGCGCTGGTCGAGCTTGATGCGGGTGGCGACATAAGGTTCGGCGCCGTTGGGCCGATAATCGATGGCGATCGGGATGGGATTGAGATCGGCGAGGATCAGCATGCGCCTGACTGGACCGAGGCCGCGTGCGTCGAGCGCGACCGGGAAGCTGCGCTGATTTTCCGCGATTTCGGGATAGCTGACCTTCACGCGCGGATCGAAGCGGACCGGATCATCGCCGAAGATGGTCTGCGCATGGGCGGTCCACATCGGCGAGTGCAGCGGATCGGCGGGATAGGGCGCGCGGGCAGGCGCGATGCTGCCGATCGCCAGCAGGCAGGACATGGCCATGGCTGTCAGGGGCTTGCGCCTGTTCATCCTCTTCTCCCAAAGTCCATGCCTAGCGCCGGGAAAAACCGGCTACCATTGCACCTTGGGTCGTGCGGCCTGGGAGAGAAGCGGATGCGGGCGAGGATCGGACTGATGGCGCTGCTGCTGCTGGTGCCTGGCGTGACGCAGGCGCAGGAGGCGGGGCTGTTCGATGCCGAAGGGTATCGCATCGCTTATTATCGCAGCCCCGTGCATCGCCCGCCCCAGGGGGTAGGCAGGATCGCGCCGGCCGCGATCGCGGGGCTGCGGCCGGATATCGACATGATCCTGATCGATGTGCTGCCGGCCGAGGGCGGCCATCGCGCGGCGGACGGACGCTGGCAACTGGCGCAGCCGCATGAGAGCATCCCCGGCGCCCACTGGTTTCCCGAAAGCGGGCGGGGCGCGCCGATGCCGGATATCGCCGACTGGTTCGCGCGCGGGGTTGCGCGGCTGACCGGGGGGAAGCGCGACCGGATGATCGTCACCTTCTGCCGCGCGGATTGCTGGATGGGCTGGAATGCGGCGCGACGGCTGCGGGCGATGGGCTATCGCAATATCTGGTGGCTGGCCGAGGGGACGGACGGCTGGCGCGATCTGGGCCGCGAGCTGAAGCCCGTCCAACCCGCGCGCCGATAGGACCAAAGGTCAATTGTCTGGCCCCCGTTTTTGGGCATGTTGCACGCTAACGGGGTAGTTCAAACCATTGATTTTCGGGAGAGAGTAAATGCTTCATCGTTCGGCGCTGGCGATCATCGGCGGCCTGGCCATGGCCAGTGCGATGCCGGCCGCGGCCAAGGATATCACCGTCCATATGAAGAACAAGGGCGCCGATGGCGCGATGGTGTTCGAGCCGTCCTTCGTGAAGGCGGCGCCGGGCGACGTGATCCATTTCCAGCCGACCGATCCCAGCCATAATGCCGAGACCATCTCCACCATGCTGCCGGCCGGCGCGACCCCGATGAAGGGGGCGATGAACAAGGAGGCGGTGCTGACCGTCAGCAAGCCAGGCCTCTATGGCATCAAGTGCATGCCCCATTATTCGATGGGCATGGTCGCGCTGGTGCAGGTGGGCAAGCCGACGGCGGCCGATGTGACGGCGGCCAAGGCGGTCAAGCTGCCGCCCTTCGCCGCCAAGCGGATGAATGCGGCGCTCGCCCAGGTGAAATAAGCGCGGGCCGGCCCCGCAAGCAGGCAGGCCGGTCATCCACCAGGATGGCCGGCCTGTTTTCTGTCATTCGTAGCGCAGCGCGTGGATCGGGTTGGTGCGCGCGACGCGGAAGCTGTGCGCGCCGATCGTGAGGATCGCGATCAGCAGCGCCAGCCCGCCTGCCAGCAGGAAGGGCAGGGGCGTCAGCGCGATGCGGGAGTCGAAGCCGTTGAGCCAGTCGCGCATCACCCACCAGGCGACCGGCCAGGCGATGAGGTTGGCGATCAGCACCGGGCGGGTGAACTGCCAGACCAGC
This sequence comes from Sphingobium sp. IP1, assembly GCF_002708645.1. NCBI lineage: Bacteria > Pseudomonadati > Pseudomonadota > Alphaproteobacteria > Sphingomonadales > Sphingobiaceae > Sphingobium > Sphingobium sp. IP1. Next base: position 19,461 of record NZ_NOIW01000079.1, on the reverse strand, counting down.
AGTTGCACGATCTTCCCCGTGCTGGCGCCCAGCACCTTGCGGATGCCGATTTCCTTGGTCCGGCGTTGCGCGGTGAAGGCGGAGAGGCCGAACAGCCCAAGGCAGCCGACGATCACCGCCAGCAGGGCGAAGGCGGCGAAGGCCTGCGCCCGTGCTTCCTCGGCATGATAGACTTCGCGCACGATGTCGTCGCTGAAGCGCGCGGTGAAGGGCACTTCGGGAGCGAGCCGCTTCCACACGCTTTCGATCCGCGCCAGCACCGTTGCCGGATTGCCATGATAGCGGATCAGCATTTCGTTATGATTGTCGCGATCGAAGAGGAAGAAGATCGGGTCCATCGGATCGCGGATCGAGCGGAAGCGCGAATCCTGGACGACGCCGATGATGGTGATGGGCACGCTGCCGCCAAATTCGTCGCGCACCAGGCCGCCACGCACCTGCTTGCCGATCGCGTCCTGCGGTGAGGCAAAGCCCAAGCGCTTGACCGCCAGTTCGTTGACCACCGTATTGGCGCCGCGCGCGGCAAAGGCCCGCTCGGCCTCCGGAACCTCCGGGAAGGGACGGGTGATGTCGTCGATCGGCCGGTTGATGTCGAAGCTCCGCCCGGCGAGCAGCTTGATGCCCATCGTGTCGAAGAATTTGGTGTCGACCTGATAGATGCCCATGCTGATCGGCTCTTCACGGCCGGGCACAAGGATCCCGCTATTGGTGTTGTTGGTGGTGCTGATGCCGATATTGGTGCGGCCGACCGAGGTGACGCCGTCGACCTTCTCGATTTCCCGCACCATCGTGTCGAGCACCGGGTCGAGCTGGCGGCGGCTGATGCCCGAAATCTGGATCAGCCCCTCGCGCTTGTAGCCGGGATCGGAATTGCGGGCGTAGAGGGTCTGGGCATAGACCACCGCGGTGCAGATGATGAGGCCGATCGACACGGCGAACTGGGCAACGACCAGTGCGCTGCGCAGCCGGCCCGATCCTTCCGCATCGGCCGCCGACTTGTTGGCCTTGAGCACGCGGGCGGGCTGGAAGCGGGACAGGTAGAAGGCGGGATAGGCGCCGCCGGCCACGCCGACCAGCAGCACCAGGCCGATGATCGGCAGGATGAGGCCGCCGCTGCCGAAATAATGGAGGCTGAGGTCCGCGTCGAGGAAGCGGCTGACCAGCGGCAGCAGCAATTCGGTCAGCGCCAGCGCGACCAGCATCGCCACCGCCGAGACCAGGATGGATTCGCCGATGAATTGCAGCACCAGCTGGCGGCGATTGGCGCCCAGCACCTTGCGCAGCGCAACCTCCCGCGCGCGCTGGCTGGCGCGGGCGGTGGCGAGGTTGACGAAATTGACGCAGGCCATGCCCAGGATCAGCAGGGCGACGATGGCGAAGGTGATGATCGAGCCGCGATCATTGCCCGGCGTCATCGACCCGTTCTGGGCCCGGCCAAGATGGACGTCGCGGACATTGACCAGGGCGAAGTTCATGTCGTCGCCCTGGTTGAAGCGGCGGCCGCCGAAAAACTGGTCGGGGATGTTGCGCTTTTCCCATTGCGGCAGCTGCGCATTGATCGCCTTGACGTCGGCGCCGGGCTTCAGCCGGACATAGATCCAGCCCGACTGCCAGCCATATTGGCTGAGGAAATCGGGCGTCTGCGCCCAGTAGCTGGGCGGATCATAGCGGGCGAGCATGGTGAGCTTGAGGTGCGAGGCCTTGGGCAGATCCTTGAGCACGCCATTGACGCGATAGTCGGTCGAGATGCCGCGCGAGATGAGCGTCAGCGTCTGGCCCATCGGGTCTTCGCTGCCGAAGCGGCGCTTCGCCTCGCTGTCGGTCAGCACCATGTCGCCGGGCTTGGCCAGCGCGGTGCGCGGATCGCCCTTCACCAGCGGCAGGTCGAGCACGTCGAATACCGGGCCGTCGACGAATTTCATGTCGTCCACTTCGGTCGCGACGCCGTTGCGCAGCACGACCGGCCCGGCCGAAAGCAGATGGACGGAGGCGGCGATCTGCGGGAAATCCTTCCGCAGGGCCGCCTGCGCGACATAGGGTGCCATCTGGAGGTTGTTTTCGCGGCCGCCATGCGGATCGGTATAATAGGTCTGGAACTGGAAGGTCCGGTCCGCCTGCGGCATCCAGGCGTCGAAGGTCAGTTCATTGCGGACGAACAGCAGGATGATGAGGCAGGCCGCCATGCCGGTCGCCAGCCCCAATATGTTGATCGCCGCATAGGTGCGGCTCTTGAGCAGCGACCGCAGGCCGACCGTCAGATAATTGCGCCACATGGGAAGTCTCTCCGTCTTGGGCTATCAGGCGGCGCGGCGCCGTTCCTGCAGGATGCGGCCGTCCAGCATGTGGACGACGCGGCTGGCATAATCGGCATGGGCGGGCGAATGGGTGACCATGACGATGGTCGATCCTTCGGCGTTGAGCGTCTGGAGCATCTTCATCACTTCCTCGCCATGGCTGGTGTCGAGATTGCCGGTCGGTTCGTCGGCCAGGATCAGGCGCGGTTCGGACACCAGCGCGCGGGCGACGGCGACGCGCTGCTGCTGGCCGCCCGACAGCTGGCTGGGGCGGTGGCGGGCGCGATGGGCGATGCCGACCCGGTCCATCACCGCCTCGACCTTCGCCTTGCGCTCGGCCGCGGGCATGGCGTGATAGAGCAGGGCGAGTTCGATATTCTCGGCCACGCTCAGTTCGTCGATCAGGTTGAAGCTCTGGAAGATGAAGCCCAGATGCGTCTTGCGGATGCCCGCCAGCCTGGGTTCGGGCAGGCCTGCGATCTCGGTGTCGCCAAAGCGGTAGGAGCCGCTCGACGGGCTGTCGAGCATGCCGATCATGTTCAGCAGGGTCGACTTGCCGCAGCCCGACGGGCCCATGATCGCGACAAATTCGCCTTGGAAGATGTCGAGGTCGATCGCGTCGAGCGCGGTGGTTTCGACCATGTCGGTGCGATAGACGCGGCTGAGTTCACGCAGGCTGAGCAACGCTTGGGTCATGTCTTTGCCTTTCACTTCTTTTCGAGGACCAGCCGATCCTTGTCGGCAAACCCGGTATAGGGGGATGTGAGCACCTGCTCGCCGGGCTCCAGCCCGTCGAGAATCTCGATATAGTCGGCGTTGCGCCGGCCCAGGCGCACGGCGCGCTTCACCGCCTCGCCGCCGTCGGGCGTCACCACGAACACCCAGGCACCGCCGGTGTCATTGTAGAAGCTGCCATTGGGGATGAGGCGCGCGCGCACCGGATCGCCCAGCGTCAGCTTGGCCTGGAGCGTCTGGCCGCGCTGGATCTGGGGCGGTTCGCCGTCGAGGAATTGCAGGTCGATCTCGAACTGGCCGTTGCGCACGGTCGGATAGATTTTCGCGACCTTCATCCGGTAGCTCTTGCCGTTCCAGTCGACCGTCGCGGTCTGGCCAAGCTGGACGCGGGGCAGATAGAATTCGTCGATCCCGGCGACCAGCTTGTTGCGGCCGGGGCTGTCGATCTGGCCCAGCCGTTCGCCGCGCGCCATCGACTGGCCGACCTGGATCGAGAAGGCGGAGACGGTGCCGGCGACCGGCGCGCGCAGATTGAGCGCCTCCAGGCTGGCGCGGGCGACACCGAGGCTGGACTGGAGGGTTTCGGCCGAAGCGCGCAACTGGGCGAGCTGGCTGGTCTGGAGCCGCTCGTCGGTCTGCTGGGTGCGGGCGAGGACGGCCCGGCGATCGCGCTGATAGCTGAGATCGTCGCGCGTGTCGGCAAAGGTCCGGCCGGCGACGAAGCCGCGCGCGGCCAGCGGCGCTTCCCGCTCATATTGGCGCTGCGCCTTTTTGAGGTCGAGATCGGCCTCCAGCATGGCGCGGTTGTTGGTGAGCCGGTTCTGCGACAGCGCCAGTTCCTGGCTGCGCATCGAATTGAGCTGCTGCGTCACTTCGGTCTGGCGGGCGAGGACCGACAGTTGCAGTTCGGCGTTGGACAGGCGGGCGAGCAGCTGGCCCTTCTGGACGGTGGCGCCATCCTCGACCAGCACCTCCTCGACCCGGCCGCCCTCGATCGCGTCGAGATAGACGGTGATGAGCGGGGTGACGCGCGCGCGCAGCGGCAGGAAATCGTCGAACCGGCCCTGGCTGACGGTGGAGACGACGATGCGGTCGGCCGGCAGGGTCTGGCTGTTGCTGCTGGGCATATAATACCAGGCGGTGCCGATCAGCGCGATCGCGCCGGCAGCACCCAGCGCGATCTTCGCGCGCAGCGGCAGGGTCTTGCGCGCCACCACCCGGTCCATCGCGCCGCCGCTGGCGGGCGCGGCGGCCCGCGGCGTTTCGCTGGGCATGCTGACGACGCTCATGCGCGGCGGCTCCACTGTCCGATTCCGAACATTGCTTGTCCGATACCGAACATCAGGCGAGGAAGGGCTTGCAGCCGGTGCCGGCGCGGGCGGGGCAGCGGAGATGCCCGGCCTCGGCCGCCATCTGGCGTGGCGCTTCGCAGCCGAACGACCGGGAAGCGGCCTGCGGCGCGGCCATCACCAGCAGGGTGGCGGCGATGCCGAGCAGGATCGAAAGCGGTTTTGACAGCGAGGAGCCGGGCCGGCGATACATTGTCAGTCTCCATCTGGACTTGGGGCACATGCCCTTTGCCGAATGCTTCGCAAGCGGCGTGCCAGTTGCCTTTTTGCGGGCATGTGCGGGACGAAATCCGGGCCGTGACGGGTCTGGCACGGATATTGATTGCACGGTTCCGGACAGGCGCTGTACGGGAGCGAACGGATGACAGAGGGGCGGATGACACAGGAGAAGCCATTCGAGCTGTGCGTCGTCATCGATGATGATGACGACATATTGCTGGCCGCGCGCCTGTTGCTGCGCGCGATCTTTGGCGAAGTGCTGACTTTTCGCGACCCCGAATCCGCCTTTGCCGCGACCGCCGGCCTGACCCCCGAAGCGTTCCTGCTCGACGCCAATTTCTCGCGCGGGGCGACCAATGCGGCGGAAGGGTTCGAATGGCTCGGCCGTTTCCTGGCGCGCGATCCGCAAGCGGTGATCGTGATGATTACCGCCCATGCCGGGGTGCAGGTCGCGATCGAGGCAATGAAGCGCGGTGCGACCGATTTCGTGACCAAGCCCTGGTCGAACGAGCGGCTGCTGGCGACGGTGCGCACGGCCGCAGCGCTGCGCGCGTCGCGCAAGGCGGTGGCGCAGAAGGACAAGGTGGCGATGATCGCGGCCGCGCCGGCGGGCGAAACGCCGCTGCTCGGCACATCACCGGCGATGGCGCGGGTGCAGCAACTGATCGACCGTGCCGCGCCGACCGACGCCAATGTGCTGATCCTGGGCGAGAATGGCACGGGCAAGGAACTGGTCGCGCGCGAACTGCATCGCCGATCGCGCCGGGCCGAGCGGATCATGCTGCCGGTGGACCTGGGCGCGGTGGCCGAAAGCGTGATCGATTCCGAATTGTTCGGGCATGTGAAGGGCGCCTTCACCGATGCGCGGGCCGACCGGATCGGCCGGTTGCAGGCGGCCGATGGCGGCACCCTGTTCCTGGACGAGATCGGCAATCTGCCGCTGCACCTGCAGCCCAAGCTGCTGACCGCGCTGGAGCAGCGCAAGGTGACGCCGGTGGGCGCCAACAAGCCGGTGGCGGTGGACATAAGGGTGATCGCTGCGACCAACCTGAGCGCCGGGCAGATCGCGGACGAGGGGCGGTTCCGCCAGGATCTGCTGTTCCGGCTCAATACGGTCGAGATAGTGCTGCCGCCGCTGCGCGAGCGGCGCGAGGATATTCCCGCGCTGATTGCCCATTATCATGCGCTCTATGCCCGCAAATACGCGCAGCCGGTCCATCCGATCGCACCCGAGCTGATGGCGGCGCTGGTCGCCTATGACTGGCCCGGCAATGTCCGCGCGCTGCGCCATGCGATCGAACGGGCGGTGATCCTGGCCGGGGACGCACCCTTTGGCATCGAGGATATCCCGCTGCGCAGCCATGGCAGTCCCGAGCCGGTGCGGATCGACCGCGCCGCCGTGGTGGAGGCGCCGCCACCGCCCGACGACATGAATCTGGAACGGGTCGAGCGGCGGCTGGTCGAGACCGCGCTGATGAAGCATGGCTATAATATCTCCAGCGCCGCCGCCGAACTGGGCCTGACCCGCGCCTCCCTCTATCGCCGCATGGAAAAACATGGGCTTTGATCGGCGCTTCTCGATCGGCCTGGCGCTGCGGCTGGTCATGGCGATGGCGTGCCTGGCGGCGCTCGCCTGGGCGCTGATGACGCCGGACCTGGGCGCCGTGCGCATCCTGTGCGCGATCGGCGCGGCGGTCAGCGCGATGGCGCTATGGCATCATGTGCGCCGCGCCAATTTCGAACTGGCCCGCTTTGTCGAGGCGATCGAGTTCGGCGACCTGCAGGCGCGTTTCGCTCGGCCGGGGTCGGACAGCGGCTTCGACCAGCTGGGCGCGGCGCTCGATCGCGGCATCCGCAAGCTGCGCGACGATCGGGTGCGCTTGCAGGAGGCGTCGCGCTTCTACGAGGCGCTGGCCGATGATGCGCCCGCCGCGCTGCTGACGATCGCGCCCGATGGCCGGATCGAACCGGTGAACAAGGCGGCGCGCAAGCTGTTCAACCGCCATGCCGGGGTGCGGCCGGACGATTATGCCCCCTATGGCGGCCATTTCGCCGCGACGCTGACGGCGCTGGAGCCGGGGCGCAGCCAGACCATGTTGATCGAGACCGATATCGGGCCGCAGCGCGTGCTGATCCGCTGCGCCAGCCTGACCCGGCTGGGCGGGGCGACGCGGGTGATTGCGGTGCAGGTGATCCAGCAGGCGCTGAATGCGGTCGAGGTGGCGGCGCAGAGCGACCTTATCCGCGTGCTGACGCATGAGATCATGAATTCGATGACGCCGGTGACATCGCTCGCCCGCACCGCGTCGGACCTGATGGCGCAGGCGGACGATGGCGGCGACCCGCTGATCGCCGATGCCCGTGCCGCCGTCGATACGCTGGCCCGGCGCGCCGACGGGGTGATGCATTTCGTCGAAACCTATCGCACCATCACGCGCCCGCCGCTGGTCGATCGCCGGTTGTTCGCGGCGCGGCCCTTTGCCGATGAACTGGCCAAGCTGTTTGCGGCCGATGCCGATCGCGCGAGCGTGCATCTGGATGTGCGGGTCAGCCCGGCCGACCATCGCATCGATGCCGATCCCGACCTGTTGGCGCAGGTGGTCATCAACCTGCTGCGCAATGCGGCGGATGCGGCCGAATGCCATCGCGACCGGCCCGAAGTGTCACTGAGCATCGCCGCGATCAGCGCGGGGCGCACCCGGATCGAGGTGGCGGACAACGGCCCCGGCGTGCCCGAGGCGCTGCGCCACGACATTTTCCTGCCCTTCTTCACCACCAAGAAGACCGGCAGCGGCATTGGCCTGAGCCTTGGTCGGCAGGTGCTGCTGGCGCATGACGGCACGATCGAGATCGACAGCGCGCCGTCGGGCGGCGCGCTGTTCCGGCTGACGCTGTAGTGCGATGGCCGGCCCCGGTCAGGGGCAGGGATCGGGCAGGTCGCGATGGACCGCCTCGATCGCGGCGATGGCGTCGGCGCTGAGCGTCAGGTTGACGCTGTCGATGTCGGCCCTGAGCTGATCCAGCGAGGTCGCGCCGATGATCGTCGCAGTGACGAACGGACGGCTGTTGACATAGGCGAGCGCGAGCTGCGCGGGATCAAGGCCATGGGCATGGGCGATCGCGACATAGCGGGCGGCGGCCGGTGCCTGGCCGGGCAGGTCGTAGCGGACGAACTGGCGCGCGACGTCGCGGCGGGTGCCGGGCGCGATCACCCCGCCCAGATATTTGCCGGTCAGATTGCCGCCGGCGAGCGGCGAATAGGCGAGCAGGCCGACATCTTCACGCAGGGCAAATTCGGACAGGCCGATTTCGAACACGCGGTTGAGCAGATTATAGGCGTTCTGGATCGACGCGATGCGGGGCAGGCCCTGGTCCCGCGCCAGGCGCAGATATTCGCTGACGCCCCAGGGCGTTTCGTTCGACACGCCGACATGGCGGATCTTGCCCGCCTTCACCAGATCGGCAAGGGCATCGAGCGTTTCCTCGATCGGCACGGTGTCGGGCCGGTCGGCCAGGGCGGACAGGCCGCGCACGCCGAAGGAGGGGACGGGCCGGTCGGGCCAGTGGACCTGATAGAGATCGATATAGTCGGTCTGCAACCGGCGCAGGCTGTCGTCGATCGCCTGTTCGATGTTCCGGCGATCGAGCCGGTCCGCGGTGCGGATGCCGCGCGAGGGATCGCGCGCGGGGCCGGCCACCTTGGTCGCCAGGATGATGTCGTCGCGCTTCTTTCGCCCGGCGATCCAGCTGCCGATATAGGCTTCGGTCAGGCCCTGGGTGTCGCGGCTGACCGGGGTGACGGGATACATTTCGGCAGTGTCGATGAAATTGACGCCCTGGCCGACCGCATAGTCGAGCTGGGCGTGCGCTTCGGCTTCGCTGTTCTGCGATCCCCAGGTCATGGTGCCAAGGCAGATCAGGCTGACCCAGAGGTCGGTGCGACCGAGCGTGCGATATTCCATATGTCATGGCCCTTTCGTGGCAAGCGACTGGTTTCTAGCCGTTTGTCGGGAAATGCAAAGCCATGGCGGGATCGGTTGAGAAACTATCATTGACAGCATCCGTCCGGCCGCAGACAGGAAACAACTCGTCCATCGGTTAACCAAAGGCTCATCGGATCGCCCTAGGTTGCGACTCCTTCCCTGTTGGTGCGTTGATCGAGCATGTCTGACCTGTCTGATCTCATCCTGGACATGATTACCCGCTATTGCTGGTGGAGCGGGCCGATCATCGGCGTGCTGGCCTTTTTCGAATCGCTGGTGGTGATCGGGCTGTTCGTGCCGGCGATCGCCACGATGATCGCGGTCGGCGGGCTGATCGGGGCAGGGCTGGTCGATCCGGCGCCGGTGTTCGCCTGCGCCGTGTTCGGCGCGATCCTGGGCGACTGGGTATCCTATACGCTGGGGCGGTCGGTCGGGCCGGCCATCTATCGCCATCGCTGGCTGCGTGGGCATCGGCTGGCCTTTGCGCGGGCGCGGCTCTTCTTTCGCCGCTATGGCTTCATCTCGGTGCTGCTCGGCCGATTCCTGGGGCCGGTCCGTTCGACTGTGCCGGTGGTCGCGGGCGTGGTGAAGATGCCGCATGGCCCGTTCCAGATCGCCAATATCCTGTCCGCCCTGTTGTGGGTGCCGGCGCTGCTGCTGCCCGGCTATCTGGCCGGCGGCCGTCTGACCCATTTCGATTTCGAGGCCGAGCATTTCGCGATGATGGCGCTGGGCCTGTGCCTGGTGCCGCTGCTGCTGGGATGGCTGGCGATCCGTTTCTTCAACAAGCCGCGCCAGCGGCATCGCACCATGTCCGCACAGCGCGGCTGAAAGGTTGATGACAGGCTGCTTCGCTAATCGGCGGCGGCCCAATTCACACCCAATAGGCTGTTCGCTGCGGCGGTGATGTTCTTCACGTCGTTGCCTTGCGGGACGGCGAGAGGATTTATGAACGACATCTGGACTCACATAGTCGCCGATTTTTCCAATCTCGGCTCTCCATCCGCGCTGGCCGCCTTTGGCCAGGTCGTGCTGATCGACATCATGCTGGCGGCGGACAATGCGATCGTCGTCGGCGCGCTGGCGGCCGGCCTGCCGCCAGCGTCGCGGCGCAAGGTGATCGCGATCGGCGTGATCGCCGCGCTGGTGCTGCGCATCGCCTTTGCCCTGCTGGTGACGCAGCTGATGCAGCTTGTCGGCCTGGTCTTTGCCGGCGGCCTGTTGCTGGTCTGGGTCGGCTGGAAGATGTGGCGCGAACTGCGCGCGCATGGCGAACCGGAAGATGCCGAGCATATGGCCGGCAAGGCCGCGCCCAAGGGCTTTGCCCAGGCGGCCTGGGCGGTTGCGATCGCCGACGTCAGCATGAGCCTGGACAATGTGCTGGCGGTGGCCGGCGCGGCGCGGGAGCATCCCGGCATCCTGGTGATCGGCCTTGTCCTGTCGGTGGCGCTGATGGGCGTGGCGGCGAACCTGCTGGCCCGCGTGATCGAACGCTATCGCGCGATCGCCTATTTCGGCCTGGTCGTGATCCTCTATGTCGCCGGCAAGATGATCTATGAAGGGGCGATCGACCCGGCCACGGGCCTCATCACCCTGTTCTGATAAAGAGAATGGCGGGGCCGGTCAGTCGGCCCCGCTCTTCCTTCCCATGGAGGCAAAGCCGAGCGGCGCGCCGATCAGCACCAGGATGACGCGGGTCAGATGGTGGATGACGACGACGCCCGGCTCCAGCGCCAGGCTGAGCGCGACCATGCTCATTTCGGCGAGACCGCCCGGTGAATAAGCGAGCGTCAGCAGCACCGGATCGACCCCGGCAAGCGTGCCGACCCCCGCCGCCCAGGCAAAGGTGACGGCCAGCAGGATCGCCGTCGACCCCGCTGCCAGCGCCAATATGCGCAGCAATTCCTTCAACGTCAGGCCGACGAAGCGGCAGCCCATGGTGGCGCCAAGGCCGACCTGTGCCGCGGCCAGCGCCCAGCCGGGAATGCGGAAATCGGCGAGGCCGCTCATATGCACGGCGGCGCTGACCGCCAGCGGCCCGACCAGATGCCAGGCCGGCAGGCGCAGCAGCCGGCCGATCAGCAGGCCCAGAAGCGCGCAGCCCAGCCCCCAGAAGAGCAGCGACCAACTGGCGACATCGCCGGTCACGGGTGTCACGGCGCTTGCCGCGACCGGCGCATGGTCGAGCCGGATCAGGAAGGGGAGGATGAAGACGACGAGGAAGATGCGCGCGCCATGGATCAGGCCGATGGCGCGTTCGTCGGCGCCGCGTTCGGCGCCCATCACCACCATCTCGGCAATGCCGCCGGGCATGCCGGCGAAATAGGCGGTGGCCGGATCGAACTTCGCGACCTTGCGGAAATAGGTGACGCACAGCAGCGCGGCGGTGGCGAGGAAGAAGGGCAGGGCGGCGAGCGGGATGATCCAGTCGCGCGCCTGCGGCAACAGGTGTGGGCCAAAGCTGCTGCCCAGCACCACGCCGATCACCGCCGCCATCGGGCGGCGGGTGGCGGCGGAAGCCTGAATCGGCAAACCGGCGACGCTGGCGACCGCGCAGGCCGCCATCGATCCGAGCACCCAGGGCAGTGGCGCATGGATCGACCAGAAAAGCGCGCCGCCGGCCGCCCCGACGGCAAGCGCCGCCAGGAAGCGGAGAAGCGTGTCCAATCCCCTAGGCGACAAAGGGGAAGGCCAGGGCGATCATGCCGACCAAAGTCATGACGATGCCGACCGCGGCGGCGGGCAACAGGGTGAAGCGCTGATGATCGGCCAGGTCCACGCCCGCCAGGCTGACCAGCAGATAGGTGGAGGGGACCAGCGGGCTGAGCAGATGGACCGGCTGGCCCATCAGCGACGCACGGGCGATTGCCATCGGTTCGACGCCATAATGGGCGCCGGCTTCGGCGAGGATCGGCAGCATGCCGAAATAGAAGGCATCGTTGGAGATGAAGAAGGTGAAGGGCATGGAGAGCAGGGCGGTGATCGGCGCCATATAGGGGCCGAGCGCGGGCGGGATGACGCCGACGACTTCCTTGCTCATCGCCTCCACCATGCCGGTGCCGCCGAGGATGCCAGTGAAGATGCCGGCGGCGAAGATCAGCGACACGACCGACAGGACATTGCCGGCATGGGCGGCGATCCGTTCCTTCTGCTGGGCGACGCCGGGATAGTTGACGATCATCGCGATGGCGAAGGCGATCATCATCAGCACCGAGAGCGGCAGCACGCCCCAGACCAGCAGGACGAGCAGCGCCACCACCAGCAGGCCGTTGAACCAGCGCAGATGCGGCCGGCGCGCTTCGGGATATTGCGAGACGCCCAGGTCCGACGGGGCGACCGACTGGCGCGCCTGCACCTTGCCGAGGCGGCGGCGTTCCTTGATGCCGAACCAGAAGGCGAGGCCGAGCAGGAAGGCGAGGCCGGCGATCATGCCGGGGATGAGCGGCAGGAACAGGGTGGCCGGGTCCAGCTTCAGCGCGCTCGCGGCGCGGGCGGTCGGCCCGCCCCACGGGGTCAGGTTCATGATCCCGCTCGTCACCATCAGCAGGCAGACGAGATAGAGCCGGTTCATGTCGAACCTTTTGTAGAGGGGGAGCAGCGCGGCGATGGTGATGATGTAGGTGGTCGACCCGTCGCCGTCGAGGCTGACGATCGAGCAGAGCACCACCGTGCCCAGGAGGATCAGCAGCGGATCGCCATGCACGATCTTCACCAGCCGGGCGACCAGCGGGTCGAACAGGCCGGTGTCGGTCATGGTCGAGAAGAAGAGGATGGCGAACAGCAGCATGACGCCGGTCGGCGCCAGATTCTTGATGCCGTCGATCATCATGTCGCCAAGGCCGGCGGCCTGACCGGCGATGACGCCGAACAGCGAGGGGATGACGATCAGCGCGACCAGCGGGGTCATCCGCTTGGTCATGATCAGCGTCATGAAGGTGGCGACCATCAGGAAGCCGAGCAAGGCAAGATTCATCGCTGCGTCCTTGAGGGGGCTGGAGGAAGGAGGATCAGAAGGTCACGCCGACACGGGCGCTGACGGTCTGGCCGTCATCGCCGCCCGTGTAGGTGCCGGCGCGGTTGTTGGTGTGCCACTGGATGCCGTTGAGCTGGATCCGGGTGAAGCTGTTGAGATACCAGTTGACGCCCAGCGTCGCGGCCCAGCCGTCGCCGCCCAGCACCAGGTCGGTATAATCGAGATTTTCGTAGCGGGCGGTCAGCTCGATCGCGCCGAGGCCGCCGTCGAGCACGGGATCGAGCACATTGGGCTGGCCGAAGCTGCCGAGGCGCGGGTTGTAGGGCGGCAGTTCGCCGGTCAGGAACAGGCCGCTCGACAGGCTCCAGGCCTTGCTTTCGAAGCTGGGGCGTCCGCCGTCGAGGCGCGCGATGCGGCGACCGGCCTCACCCATCACCCACAGGCCGCCGACATAGCCGCCCAGTTCCGCGCCATAGCCGGTGGTCGAGCGGCCGCCGAGCAGTTCGCCGGTGGTGACGCGGACCGCGCCGTTGAAGCGGCCGCCGATGACGGTGCTGCGGGTCAGCGTGGTCGCGGCGGAGGACAGGGCTTCGTCGAAGAACCAGCCGCCGACATGGAGCAGCGAGCGATCGGTCCTGATCGGGTTCCAGTGCGCACGGCCGCTGAAGGTGCGGCTGTCATTGGTCGCCTGTTCGCCATCGACGCGGTCGCCGGTCACGCTGAGCGAGGCATGCCAGTTGGGGCCGAACATGCGGCCCATGATGCCGATGCCGTAGAAGCCGCGCTGCGGGATGATGGCGGTCGACACCACGCCCCGTTCCAGGAAGGGGGTGGAGTCCGAACCGGTGCTGCCTTCGAAGGCGCGGTCGTTGAACAGGTGTCCCGCGCGCACGTCATAATCGACCTTGCTGCTGATCTTGTTGCGATAGCCCAGGAAAGCGGTGACGATGTCGACCTCATTCTCCGAAAAATCGCTTTCGAACTGGTAGAAGAAATGCGGGCCGACGCCGCCTTCCAGGCCCAGGCGCAGCGCGCGCATGCCGGTCGTCGTCGTGTTGCGGCCGCCATATTTCGACCCCATGGTCGAGCTGACGTCGACCAGGATGCGGCCGCGCGGCTTGTAGGTGAAGACGCCGTCGGCCGAGCGGAAGACGGGCAGGCCCGCGCCCCATTCGGTGGTGACGCCGGACGGGTTGGCGGCGACCGCGCGGGCCTGGGCCACGTCGATGTCGGCCGGGCCGGGGGGCACGATCTGCGGCGCGAAGGGGGCGATGACCAGCGGCTGGGCCGCGTCCTGCTGCGCCATTTGCGGCGCGGGCTGCGCAGCGGCGGGGGGCGTCGCGGCCTGGGTGGCGGCCTGTTGCCCCTCGATCTTGTCGAGCCGGGCCTTGAGCGCGGCGATCTCGGCCGCCTGGGCCTTTACCAGTGCGGCCAGGGCATCGGCACTGGGCGCCTGGGCGAGGGCGGGCGTGGCGACGATCAGTGCCAGCGCGGCGCAACCGCCGCGCAACATCAGATGGGACATGCTTATCGGGCTCCGGAAATAAGGGCCGCCTGCCATTCGCGCAGGAAGCGCTGGCGCGTGAGGCGGTCGAGATTGACGAGAAGCTGCGGGCCGACGCGGATCGAGCGGGCCTGGGCAGCGGGCAGGCGGCGGCCGTTGATGTCGGTCCGCACCGGCCAGAGGCTATGTTGCGCGAGCAGCGATTGCCCTTCGCGCGAGAGGAGGAAGTCGAGGAACAGCTTGGCGGCGGCGGGATGCCGCGCCTCGCGCGCGATGAAGGCGATGCGCGACATCACGATGGTATAATCTTCGGGAAAGACGACGCCGATGCGCGGGTCGCGGCGGGCGCGTTCCTGCGCGTAGGAGCCGATCACATTATAGGCGATCGAGAATTTGCCTTCGGCCACGCCGCGCAGCATCGGTTCGGTGGTGATGTGCAATTGCGGCCGGGTCGCGGCCATCGCCTCGACCAGCGAGCCGGTGTCGCGGGTGATGGCATAATCCTGGGTCAGATAGAGATAGCCGGTGTTCGAGCGGGCAGGATCGAAGGTCGCGACCTTGCCGGTCAGTGCCTTGCGATCCTTGCGCAGCATCGCCTCCAGCGCGGCATGGCTGCGCGGCGGATTGGCAATCGCCTTCTTGTTGTAGACATAGGCGATCGGCTCTGCGGTGACGCCAAAGCCCATATTCTTCCACACCGCATTGGCGGGCAGGGCGGGCTTTTCGGGGCTGGCATAGGCCTGGGCAAAGCCGTCGTTGATGAGCTTGACCTGCTGGTCCATCGCCGACGACCAGACCAGGTCGGCCGACATCCGGCCGCTGCGCGCCTCGCTCGAGAAGCGGCGGAACATCTCGTTCGACCCGAGGTCGGAATAGCTGACGGTGACGCCGGGATAGCGGCGCTGGAACGCCAGGATGACCGGTGCCATTTCCGACGTGTCGGCATTGGCATAGACGATGACCTGCCGTTCGGCACGGGCATCGCCGATCAGATCGTCATAGGAACGCGGATAGCCGGTTGGCCTTTGCGCTACCGCTGTCGCGCTGGTGACGGACAGGCTTGCCAGCGCCGCCACTATCTGAATAACCCTTCGCATCGACCCTGCTCCTCACATGTTCCGTTCTTCTGTCGGATTGGGAGAGGCAGTTACGAAGCCAAGCTGTCATCAACCTTTCAGCATCGGGTGCCCTATTCGGATTTTGATGATCGAGGATGACGCCGCACTGGCGCGCAGCATTGCAGCCCTGCTGCGGGCGGGCGGCCATGCGGTGGACCATGTCGCGACCGGCGAAGATGCGCTGGCGGTGGTGGGCGGGGAACCCTATGCGCTGGTGATACTGGACGTGGGCCTGCCCGATATCGACGGCTTCACCGTCTTGGCGGAATTGCGTCGGCGCGGCGAGAAAGTGCCGGTGCTGATGCTGACCGCGCGCGATGCGCTGGACGACCGGGTGCGGGGGCTGGACCTGGGCGCCGACGATTATCTGCGCAAGCCCTTCGAGCCGCAGGAACTGGAGGCGCGGGTGCGGGCGCTGGGGCGGCGGCGGGGGGGCGATCCGACCCCGGAAATCACGGTCGGGCCGCTGACCATCAATCGATCGACCGGGGCCGCCGATGTCGCCGGACGGGCGCTGGACCTGCGCCGCCGCGAACTGGCGGTGCTCGAGTCGCTGGCGACCAGGGCCGGGCAGGGGGTGCCGCGCGAATTGCTGATCGGCGAGGTGTTCGGCTTTGACGAGCCGGTCGGCAGCAATGCGATCGAGGTGCATGTGACCCGGCTGCGCGGCAAGCTGGCGCCCGACGGGCCGGGCATCCGCACGGTGCGCGGCGTGGGCTATATGCTCGATGCCCAATGAGGGACGGCCATCGGGCGAGGGGCGGGCCATTGCCCTGCGCACCCGCCTGCTGGCGGCGATGCTGGGACCGATGCTGGGCGCGGCGGCGATCATCGGCGTGGGCGGCGCGACGCTGATTTCCGACGTGGTCCGCCGGACCAACGACCGGGTGCTGGGTGGCGCGCTGGGCGCGATCGCCGAAACCGTGCAGGTGGAACGGGGCGAGGTGACGCTGGACCTGCCGCCCGCCGCGTTCGGCATGCTGGAGAATAGCGAGCGGGACAATGTCTATTACCGGATCGCGGTGGGCGGCACTTTGCTGACCGGCTATGCCGATCTGCCCGCGCCCGATCCGCGGACCATGCCGGTCGACCAGCCGCGGTTCCGCTTTGCCCGGTATCGTGGGCAGGACATCCGCATCGGCGAGGTGAAGCGCAGCCTGCCGCGGATCGCCGACCCGGTGATCGTGCAGGTGGCCGAGACGCTGGATAACCGGCGGGCGCTGATGCACCGGCTGATGATCGCGCTGCTGATCGGCGAACTGACGCTGGTGGGGGTGGCGATCCTGCTGCTGCGGCCGGCGCTGGGCTGGAGCCTGCGGCCGTTGCTGCGGCTGCGGCGCGCGGTCGAGGTGCGCGATGGCGGCGCGCGGCCGGATTTCTCGGCGCTGGATGCGGGGCCGCTGCCGAGCGAATTGCGACCATTGGCGCGGGCATTCAACCGGCTGCTGCGCCAGCTGGACCAGGCGACGGGGGGCGTGCGCCGCTTCACCGCCGATGCCTCGCACCAGATGCGCACGCCGATTTCGGTGCTGAAGGTGCAGATCGAGCTGGCGCGCCGGGGATCGCGCGAGGCGTTCGACGAAATTGCCGATGCGGCGCAGCGGCTGGAGCGGCTGGTGACGCAGTTGCTGGCGCTGGCGCGGGCCGAGGAGGCGGGGGCATCGCCGCCGCTGGAGACGGTGGACCTGAAGGAAGTGAGCGCGGTGGTGGTCAACCGACTGATCAACCAGGCGATCCAGGCGCAGGTCGAACTCAATCTGGAGGCGTCGGACGCGGCAAGCTATCGCGTCGAGGCGCATCGGACGCTGGTGTTCGAGATATTGGCCAATCTGGTCGACAATGGCATCCGCTATAACCGGCCCGGCGGTACGGTGACGATCGCGCTGGCGCAGGGCGAGGACGCGACCCTGATGACGGTCAGCGACGACGGTCCCGGCATTGCGGTGGAGCATCGCGACAAGGTGTTCGAGCGCTTCTTCCGCGTGGGCGGCGCCAGCGCGCCGGAGGGGACGGGGCTGGGCCTTGCCATCGTCCAGTCTGCCGCGTCGCGCATGGGCGCGCAGGTGGAGATTGTCGAGGGTGGCGCGGGCACGCATATCCGCGTGCGCTTTCCACGACGGGGGGAGGATGGCGGGGCTTAGCGCGCGTCTGCCCACTCATGCGCAGGCGGCCGCTTCATGGCGCACCCATCCCCGGCCCCTCCCTGGAAGGGAGGGGAGCAAAGGCGCGCATGATCAGCGCGGCAGGTCGGGATAGCTGTGCGCAATCGGTCCGAGCGCGTCGGCTAGCGGGGCCAGCCAGGGTTCGAAGCGCCGCCAATGATCGACGCCGCCGGTATAGATGGGCTGGCGCACCTGTTCGGAACTGGCGGTGCGTACCGCTCGATCGGTCTGCCAGAAGGACAGGCAGGCGGTCTCGAAATCGAGGCCGAGATAGGCGAGCAGCCGGTCGACCTCACCCGGCGTGTCGGCGACCATCTGTTCGTAGATGACGCGATGGACCCGGCCCGGCGCGGCCGCGTCATAGGCGGCCATCAGCGCGACATAGTCGCGATAATAAAGGCCGATGTCGGTGAGGTCATAGGTGAAGGCCTGGCCGCGCGCAAAATGCTGTTTCCAGCCGGAAAAGCAGCAGCCCATCGGATGACGGCGCGCGTCGATGATGCTGGCATTGGGCAGGATCAGCTTGATCAGGCCGACATGCTGCCAGTTGTTGGGCATCTTGTCGATGAAGCGCGGCTTGCCGCTCTGGCGGTGGACGCGGGTCTGCTCGACATATTCCTCGCCCAGCCGACGACGGTCGGCCGGGGTCAGCGATGCCGCCATGGTCGCGAAATCGGCAAATTCGCCTTCATCCACCCGCGATTGCAGGCGGCTGGCGATCATCATCATCTCGGGCAGTTCCATCGTGCCTTCGACCTGGCTGTGGCTGGCGAGGATCTGTTCGACCAATGTCGATCCGGCGCGCGGCAGGCCGACGATGAAGATCGGGTCGGGCGCAGTGCAGCCGCCGTCGCCCATGGCGGCGATGAAGGGCGCGCTGAAGGTCGTGGCAGTGGCCGCGACTTCGGCGGAAAATTCGCCGGCATCATGGCGGATCATGGCGCGGCGCAGCCGGTTGCCGGCGTCATAATGGCGGAAGGCCGCTTCGTCCGCCTTGCGATCCTCCTGCGCCTTGCCGAGCGAGAAATGGAGGTGGAAGACATCCTCGCCCTCCGTCTGGCCATCGCGGGCCAGGGTTTCGAGCGCGCGCTCCATCGTGGCGAGGTCGTCGGCGTCGAGCGTCACGGTCTTGAGGTTGGCGAGGCTCCACCAGGCTTCGCCCATGGTCGGGCGATGATGGACCGCCTGGCGATAGGCATGGACCGCGTCGGCCTGTCGCCCCAGCGTCTTGAGCGCATGGCCCAGATTCTGCCAGACCTGCGGCTGGTCGGGACGATCGGCCAGCAGGCTTTCATAAATGGAGCGTGCCGCGTCCTGATCGCCCAGCCGCACCAGCACCGATGCGCGGATGAGGTCATAGCCCGGATTATGGATCGGCGAGCGGGCGAGGATTTCGGCATGGGCCAGCGCTTCGTTCAGGCGGTTGTTCTGCAATAGCAGGCGGATGAGGAAATCGCGGGCGAGGTCGAAGCCGGGCGCCAGCGCGACGGCGCGCTCGACATGAGCGAGGGCGGCATTCATGTCGCCGCGCCGCCATTGCACCTCACCCATCAGGCGGATGCCGGCTGGATCGTCGGGCAGGCGACCGGCGCGCGCCGTCAGCAGCGCGGCCGCGTCGTCCAGCCGCCCCTCGTTCATCGCCATTGCGGCTGCCAGCAGGTCGCGATCGCGCGAGGCGGCATGAACCCCCGACAGGTCGGCGCGCCAGGCATCGCCATCGCGCCCAACCGTGCGTAGCAGCCGCGCCAGCATGAACCAGCCGCCGGGCACGCCGGGCTGCTGGCGGGTCAGGCTTTCCAGCGCGCCGATTGCCTGCCGATGGTCGCCGGCTTCCTGCGCGGCCTGGGCCAGTTCCCACAATATCGCCGGGACGCTGGGATGCTGGCGGGCGAGGGGATTGAGCCGGGCCAGTGCGGCCTTGGGCTTGCCGAGGCGGCGTAGCGCCTGGCCGATCAGCAGTTCGGCGGGGGGCAGGCGCCCGGCCCGGCGCAGGATCACCTCGGCCTGCGCCAATGCCGCATCGGGGCGGGCGTCGAGCAGGGCGGCAGCGTCTGCCAGCGCCGTCTGGATGCTGTCGGTTGCCGGTACGGCGGACGCGTTCCCCATAGCCCCTCATATTTGTGC
>NZ_NOIW01000078.1:0-25854 GCF_002708645.1 Sphingobium sp. IP1 | reverse complement strand
CTGCTGGAAGCCGACGTGGCGCTGCCCGTGGTTCGCCAGTTCGTCGATCAGGCGACCGAAAAGGCTGTCGGCAGCGATGTGCTGCGGTCGATCACGCCCGGCCAGATGGTCGTCAAGATCGTCTCCGACACGCTGACCGAGACGCTGGGCGCCGAAACCAGCGACCTGCTGATCGACGTGACCCCGCCCGCCGTCATCATGATGGTCGGCCTGCAGGGTTCGGGCAAGACGACCTCGACCGCGAAGATCGCCAAGCGCCTGAAGGACAAGGAGCGCAAGAAGGTGCTGATGGCGTCGCTCGACGTCCAGCGCCCGGCCGCGCAGGAACAGCTTGCCGTCCTTGGCACCCAGATCGATGTCGCGACCCTGCCGATCGTCGCCGGCCAGCAGCCGGTCGAGATTGCCAAGCGCGCGCTGCAGTCGGCCAAGCTGCAGGGCTTCGACGTGGTCATGCTCGACACCGCCGGCCGACTGCATGTCGACCAAGCGCTGATGGACGAGATGAAGGCGGTTGCCGACGTCGCCAATCCGGCGGAAATCCTGCTGGTGGTCGACTCGCTGACCGGCCAGGACGCCGTCAATGTCGCGACCAGCTTTACCGCGCAGGTTCCGCTGACCGGCGTCGTGCTGACCCGCATGGACGGCGATGCCCGTGGCGGCGCCGCGCTGTCGATGCGCGCGGTCACCGGCCGTCCGATCAAGTTCGCCGGCACCGGTGAAAAGCTGGACGCCCTTGAGCCCTTCCATCCGGCCCGTGTTGCCCAGCGCATCCTGGGCATGGGCGACGTCGTCAGCCTGGTCGAGAAGGCCGCCGAGACGATCGACGCCGAGGAAGCCGACAAGCTGGCCAAGAAGATGGCCAAGGGTCAGTTCGACATGAACGACCTGCGCAGCCAGCTCAACCAGATGCGCCGCATGGGCGGTCTGGGCGCGCTGGCTGGCATGCTGCCGGGCCTCAAGAAGGCGCAGGCGGCGATGGCCAATAGCGGCGCCAACGACAAGACGCTGCTGCATCTGGACGCGATGATCGGGTCGATGACCCCCAAGGAGCGCGAGAAGCCCGCGCTGATCAACGCCAAGCGCAAGATCCGTATCGCCAAGGGCGCCGGCCGCACCGTGCAGGACGTCAACCGTCTCCTGAAAATGCATCAGGAAATGGAATCGGCGATGAAGAAGATCCGCAAGATGGGCGGCCTCAAGGGGCTGGCCAAGATGTTCACCGGCGGTGGCATGGGTGGATTGGGCGGCCTGGGTGGACCGGGCGGCGCGGATGGGCAGGGCGGTCCGCCCGACCTGTCGGGTCTGGGTGGCCTTGGTGGCCTGGGCGGCAACATGCCCAAGCTTCCGCCCGGCTTTCAGAATTTCATGAAGAAATAAGCAATTTCCGTAATTTGGTTTGAATAGAAAGGTCTAGTTCCATGGCAACCTCCATCCGTCTGTCGCGCGGCGGCTCCAAGAAGCGCCCCTATTACCGCATCGTCGTGGCCGACAGCCGCGCCCCGCGTGACGGCAAGTTCATCGAGCGCATCGGCAGCTACAACCCCGTCCTGCCCAAGGGCGACGAAAAGCGCGTCATCATCGACGTCGAGCGTGCGAAGCACTGGGTTGCCGCCGGCGCCCAGGCGACCGACCGCGTTGCCCGCTTCCTGGACGCCGCCGGCGTGAAGGAGCGCGCTGCCCGCAACAACCCGAAGAAGGCAGAGCCGGGCCAGAAGGCCAAGGACCGCGCTGAAGACCGCGCTGCCAAAGCTGCCGAGGCTGAAGAAGCTGCGCGCGAAGCCACTGCCGCTGCCGCCGCTCCGGCCGCTGAAGAAGCCGCTCCCGCCGAGGAAGCTGCTGCCGAGCAGGCCGAGGGCTGATCCTCTTGACCGACAAGCCCGTCACCCTGGCCGCGATCATCGGTGCCCATGGCGTGGCGGGCGAAGTCCGTCTGAAGCTGTTTGGCGAAGGGGCCGAGGCCCTGAAAAGCTACAAGAGCTTCGATGCGGCGGGGCGCACATTGACGTTGAAGTCGGTGCGCCCCGGCCCCAATGGCGCGGTGGCCCGCTTTGCCGAGATCGGCGATCGCGGCGCGGCCGAAGCCCTGCGCGGCACGGCGCTGACCGTCCCGCGTTCCGCCCTGCCGGCCTTGCCCGAGGGCGAATATTATCATGCCGACCTGGTCGGCCTTCCCTGCACCAGCAGCACCGGCGAGATGCTGGGCGAGATCATCGCGGTCGAGAATTTCGGCGCCGGTGACATCATCGAGGTGCAGCGTCCGTCGATCGAGGGCAAGCCCGGCAAGCGCTTCATGGCGCCGATGCATGTGGTGGTGCTGAGCGAGGACGGCGCCGTGATTGACGCGGCTTTTACCGAATAGTATATACGCTCCGTATATACGGAGCTTCTCCATGGGCGAAGAATATCGGGCCAAGGTCTTCAAGTCGGGCAACAGCCTGGCCTTGCGGCTGCCCAAGAGCCTGGGGCTGAATGACGGCGAGGAAGTCGTCATGATACCGCATGCCGATGGCAGTTTTTCCTTCTGGAAGCAGGGTCAGCAGCGCGACATCCTTTTGTCCCTGTTCGGCAGCATGTCGGCGGGCTTCATGGCGGAAGGGCGCGGCGATATCGATCAGGGGGATCGCGATTGGACCGGGCCGGCGTCGTCTGCGGCATGACGCAGGTCGCTTATCTGCTCGACACCAATATTTGCATCGATTTCCTGCTCGGACGGAGTGCCCGTCTGGCCGAGCGGATGGCGGCCGAGTTCGATCGCCTGTCGGTTTCCGCTGTCACTGCTGCCGAATTGCGGGTCGGCAATCGCGGCTCGAGCGATCCGGTCGGCGACCTGCGGCGCGTCGATACATTTCTGGCGCTGCTGAATATCTTGCCGTTCGATGATGCGGCGGCGCACACCTATGCCGAGATGGTGCGCCTGGTGGGGGTGCGTCGTCGGGGGGTCGATCGGTTGATCGGAGCGCAGGCGATGGCGTCGGCCATGGTGCTGGTGACGCGCAACGAAAAGGATTTCGCCGATATTCCCGGCCTGACAGTGGAGGATTGGAGCGCATGATGACCATGGCTGTGCGCATGGTGGCCCTGTCGGGACTTCTGTCCATCCTGTCTGCGCCGGCGGTTGCTGCCGATGCCAGGAAGATCGATGCTGCCATCCCGGAGATCGACCGTCTCTTTGCCGATTTCCAGGTCGATAGCCATGCGCCGGGCATGGTCTATGGCATCGTCGCCGATGGCAGGCTGGTCCATGTGAAGGGCTTTGGCGCGCAGGATCTGGTGCAGAAGCGGCCGGTGACGGCCGACAGCCTGTTCCGCATCGCATCCATGACCAAGGCGTTCACGGCGCTGTCGATCCTGAAGCTGCGCGAAGAGGGCAAGCTCTCGCTTGACGATCTGGCCGAGGCTTATGTGCCGGAAATGCGCGGCTGGACCTATGCGACCAAGGATAGTCCGCGAATCCGCATCCGCGACCTGCTGACGCACAGCGCGGGCTTTGTCGACGATAATCCCTGGGGCGACCGGCAGACGCCGCTGCCCGACGCGGACTTCACCCGGATGCTGGAGCAGGGCGTGCCGATGAGCAGTGCGCCGGCGACCCATTATGAATATTCCAACTTCGGCTATGCGCTGCTGGGGCGGATCATCGCCAATGTCTCGGGCATGCCCTACCGCCGCTATGTCGAGCAGAGCCTGTTGACGCCGCTGGGCATGGCGTCGAGCGGCTATCAGCTGAGCGAATGGCCGGTTGCGCGGCGCTCGCTCGGCTATCGCTGGGAAGATGGGCGCTGGAAGCGCGAGTCCGACATGGCCGACGGCGCCTTTGGCGCGATGGGCGGGCTGCAGACCAGTGCCAATGACTATGCCCGCTGGGTGGCCTTCCTGCTGTCGGCCTGGCCGCCGCGCGACGATGCGGAGAGCGGCCCGGTCAGCCGGGCGTCGGTGCGGATGCTGGCGGAGGGCAGCAATTTCATGAGCGTCGCCCAGCGCAACGGCAAGAGCGGGGCGACCGCCTGCCGCCAGGCGGCGGCCTATGGCTTTGCCATGCGGATCGCGCAGGATTGCGACCTGGGGCTGACCCTGTCCCATGGCGGCGGCTATCCCGGCTATGGCAGCCATGTGATGCTGATGCCGGATTATGGCGTGGGCATCTTCGTCTTCACCAATCGCACCTATAATGGCGGGGCGGGTGCCGCCTGGGATGCGGCGATGCTGTTGCACAAGGCGGGGGCGCTGATCGCGCGGGACGTGCCGGTCAGTCCGCTGCTGGCGCAGGGCTATGCCGCGGCGGGGCGCATCTATGCCTCGGGCGATGTGGTGGCCGCCCGCGACAATCTGGCGATGAATTTCCTGATGGACGCCGATGCGGTGCATTGGGGCAAGCGCCTGGCGGCGCTGAGGGGAGAGGTCGGTAACTGCGCGGTCGATGCACCGCTGAGCGCGACCGGGAATCTGTCGGGCAAGTTCACCTGGACCTGCGAGAAGGGGCGGGTGGCGGGTAGCCTGCTGCTGGCGCCGACCGCCGACGCGGAAATCCAGGAACTGAAGCTGGAGGTCAAGGCGCCCTGAGCGCGGCGCGATCGACAGTTCCCCCTGCGGCGAAAATGCTCTAGGCGCGCAGCCATGGCGCAAATTTTGACCGCAATCTATCTGCTGATGATGCTGGCCGGGGGCTGGCGGCTGTTCGGCCTTGGCTGGCCGCTCTGGGTGAAGGGGCTGGTGGCGATCGGGTTGGTCTGTCCCCTGCCGCTGCTGGTGCTGCTGCCGGGCATGCTGCATCCCGAACGCCCCTTTGCCGACATGCTGCGGATGATCGGCTTCGTGATGATGGGCTGCGGTGCGCTCTGCCTGGTTGGCGGCCTGTCTGCTGCCCGGCTGCGGGCGCGCCGGCGATGAGCTTTGCGGCCCAGATCCTGACCCTCTATCCCGAGATGTTTCCGGGCCCCCTGGGCGTGTCGTTGGCCGGGCGGGCGCTGGCCGAGGGGAAATGGTCGTGCGACCCGATCCAGATGCGAAGCTTTGCGACCGACAAGCATCGCACCGTCGACGACACGCCGGCCGGGGGCGGCGCGGGCATGGTGCTGAAGCCCGACATATTGGCGCGCGGTATCGACCATGCGCTGGCGCAGCGGCCCGACCTGCCGATCCTGGCGATGACGCCGCGCGGCAAGCCGATCACGCAGGCGCGGATCAGGGCGCTGGCGGACGGTCCCGGCGTGACCTTGCTGTGCGGGCGGTTCGAGGGCTTTGACGAGCGGATTTTCGACGCCCGGCCGATCGAGCAGATATCGATGGGCGACATCATCCTGTCCGGCGGGGAAATGGGTGCGCTGATGCTGCTGGATGCTTGCATCCGCCTGCTTCCCGGTGTAATGGGCGCCGCTTCCAGCGGTGTCGAGGAATCCTTTGAAACGGGGTTGCTCGAATATCCGCATTATACCCGACCGGTCGAATGGGAGGGGCGCAGGATTCCCGAAGTGTTGCGATCGGGGGATCATGCGAAGATCGCCGCCTGGCGGAAACAACAGGCGGAGGCAGATACACGGCTAAGGCGGCCGGACCTTTGGGAACGCCATATCGGTGTTCGGGACCAGTCGCCCTCTGGTGCGCAACGCGAAAATAAGGACTGAGTTACATGAACTTGATCCAGCAGATCGAGGCCGAAAACATTGCCGCCCTGGCGAAGGAAATCCCCGATTTCCGTCCCGGTGACACCCTGCGCGTCGGCGTGAAGGTTGTCGAAGGCGAGCGCAGCCGCGTCCAGAACTATGAAGGCGTCTGCATTGCCCGTTCCAACAAGGGCATGGGCAGCAACTTCACCGTTCGCAAGATTTCGTTCGGCGAAGGCGTGGAGCGCGTGTTCCCGCTCTACTCGCCCAACCTCGATTCGATCACCGTCGTTCGTCGCGGTGTCGTGCGTCGTGCCAAGCTCTATTATCTGCGTGGCCGCACCGGCAAGCGCGCTCGTATCGCCGAGCGCCGCGATACCCGCACCGAAGGTTGATCCTTCAAAACTGTCCTTGACAGTTGTAAAAATGAAACAGGCGGTGGCCCCCGGGGCCGCCGCCTTTTTCTTTGTGTTACAATGATTTGACACGGTGTTTTACGGCATGAATTATTGCGCTTGCGAACAAATTTTTGCGGCCGCCCAATGGGCCATTTCGCAGTCGATGCAATTATGCCAGCCTCATATTTCCAGATGTTACTGAGTGAAACGCACTGAAATTTCCAATTTCAGGAACGGATAGTTGCGTCCATTCCGATCTCATCCGGCAACAAGAAGAGGGGGGTGTCGAAAGGTCTCTAAAAAAAGAAATAGGGGGCTTTTTGATGAAGTATCAGGGTCTGTTTTCATGCAGTGCGATTGCCATTGCACTGTCCTATTCCATGCCTGTTCTTGCGCAGGATGTTGCGCCCCAGGCGGCCGCAGCGGAAACGCCCGGCCAGACGATCATCGTCACCGGCACGCGGCGTACCGACCGTACCGTCGCCGAATCGCCGACGCCGATCGATGTCTATTCCGGCGAGGAACTGCAGAAGCAGGGCGTTGCCGACATGAACCAGGTGATCCAGAACCTGGTCCCGTCCTTCTCGGTGGCGCGCTATGCCATTGGCGACGGCTCCTCCTTCGTCCGGCCGCCCAACCTGCGCGGGCTGGCGCCCGACCAGACGCTGGTGATGGTGAACGGCAAGCGCATGCACCGTTCCGCGCTGGTCCAGATCGGTGCGAACGCCCAGTCCGCTGGCGCCCATTCGGCCGACCTTGCGCAGATTCCGGCGATTGCGGTGCGCAGCGTCGAAGTGCTGCGCGACGGCGCTTCGGCCCAATATGGTTCCGACGCGATCGCCGGCGTCATCAACATGGCGCTGCGCGACGATACCGACGGCATTTCGGGCTATGCCCGCTATGGCCAATATTATCGCGGCGATGGCGAGGATTATCAGGTCGCGCTGAACGGCGGTTTCAAGCTGGGCGACAATGGCTTCATCAACATCAGCGGCGAATATGTGAACGCCGGCAAGACCAGCCGCGGCGTCACCCGACCCGGCGCGCTGGAACTGTCGCAGGAGCAGCCCGACATCGGCGTGCCCAAGCTGGCGCAGCGCTATGGCAATCCGAAGATGGAATCCTATCGCTTCTTCGTGAATGGCGGGTTCGACCTGGGCGACGAAAGCAGCATCTACTTCTTTGGCAATTACGGCCACAGCTTCCAAGAAGAGAGCTTCAACTATCGTCAGTCGGTCAATTCCGCCAATTTCGGCCTGAACGGCATCTTCAACGACTATTTCACCGATTTCGACAACACGACGCCGGGCATCCAGACCGGCGCGGCGGGCGGCAATGTCTATGCGCCCAACGGCTATGACCCCACGACGCGGGATTATACGCAGGTGTCGGATTGCTCCGATCCGCTGGCGCAGAACTGGAGCTGCGTCTATTCGGGCGGCTTCACGCCGATCTTCTTCGGCAAGATCGACGATATTTCGGGCACCGTCGGCTATAAGGGCACGCTCGGCTTTGGCCTGAACTATGACCTGTCGGGCAGCTATGGCCAGTCGACGCTGAAATATACGATGAACGGCACGATGAACCCGTCGCTGGGCATCACCTCGCCGACCGAATTCTATCTCGGCAAGCTGGAACAGCGCGAAACGCTGTTCAATGCGGACTTCAGCTATCCCTGGGAAGTCGGGCTGGCGAGCCCGATCACGATCGCCTTTGGCGGGCAATATTTCCGGGAATCCTATGAGCTGGGCCTGGGCGACGCGGCCTCCTATGCGATCGGGCCCTATACCGGGAACCTGGTCTTCCATCAGGATGGCACGCCGGTGTTGAACGCGGACGGCAGCCAGCTCTCGGTCGCGCTGCCGGTCGGCGCCAATGGCTTCCCCGGCTATGGTCCGGCGATCGCGGGGGAGAGCAGCCGCAATTCCAAGGGCCTCTATATCGACGTGGAAGGCGACATCACCGAAGCCTTCTCGCTGGGTTTTGCGGGCCGCTACGAGCATCTGTCCGACTTCGGCAATTCGACCACGGGCAAGGTGTCGGCACGCTACGCCATCGTGCCGGATGTGTTCGCGGTTCGCGGCACGCTGTCGACCGGCTTCCGTGCGCCGACGCCGGGCCAGACCAACACCAGCAGCATCGCGACCACCTTCAATCCGGGCAATCCCAACGCGATCGAGTTCATGACGCTGCCGGTCGCCAGCCCGGTCGCCCAATATCTGGGCGCGGTGCCGCTGAAGCCGGAAGAGTCGGTCAGCTTCTCGGCCGGTACGGTGTTCACGCCGGCCCCCGGCGCGTCGCTGACGATCGACTATTACAACATCAAGGTGAAGGACCGCATCGGCACCACCGGATCGCGGGTGATCACCGACGATCAGCGACCCGAACTTCAGGCGCTGGGCCTGGCCAACTATGCCACGGTCAACGAGGTGCAGTTCCTGACCAATGCCTTCGATACCCGGACCCAGGGTGTCGACGTGGTCGGCAGCTATCGCTTCTCGACCGACAGCATGGGGACGTTCAACACCACGCTGGCCTTCAACTACAACAAGACGAAGGTCATCCGCGTCGGGCTGGACCCCGATACCGGATCGCCGATCATCAGCGACACGCGCATCATGCAGTTGCAGAATACGCTGCCCAAGACGCGCGTGATCCTGACCGAGAACTGGACCAGCGGCGCGCTGTCGGTGCTCGGCCGGGCGAACTGGTATGGCAAGTACAAGGTCTATGATGACGGCACTGGTGCGAACGGCGAAAGCTATGTCAATCAGGGCTTTGGCAGCGAGTTCGTGTTCGATCTGGAAGTCAGCTATCAGCTCAATGACAATTTTACGCTGAGTGCCGGCGCGCAGAACCTGTTCAGCAATTATCCCGACAAATATGACAATCGCGCCGGCGGGCTGGGGCCGGTCTATGCGTCGACGGGTGGTCGCTTCACCGGTGACATCTATCCCGACGTATCGCCCTTCGGCTTCAACGGCGGTTTCTGGTATGCGAAGGTCGGATTCAAGTTCTGATCCCGCATCATCATGATCCGATCGGCCGGTCCCTTGCGGGGCCGGCCGATTTCGTTGCAGGAGGGGTCATGTCCTTGACCAACCGCCTGGCGACCGCCGCCGACGAACCCGCTTTGTCCACCCTGATGACGCTGGCCATCGAGCAATTGCAGTCGGCCTATCTGACCGCTGCGCAGGTGCAGGCCAGCCATGGCTTCATGGGGCTGGACCGGCGGCTGATCGGTGACCGGACCTATTTCGTGGTGGAGGCGGATGGCGCGATCGCCGGATGTGGCGGATGGAGCCGCCGGGCGACCGCCTATGGCGGCGACCACACGGCCGGGCGCGACGACCGCATGCTCGATCCCGCGACCGAGGCGGCGAAGGTGCGGGCGATGTACACCCATCCCGACCATGTCCGCAAAGGGGTCGGCACGACCATCCTGGCGCTGTGCGAGATCGCCGCGCGGCAAGAGGGCTTTGCCGCGCTGGAATTGTCGGCGACGATGGCCGGCGTGCCGCTCTATCGCAGCTTCGGGTTCATCGATGTCCGCCCGTTCGAGGATAGCGGCGTGCCGATGATCCTGATGCGCAAGGCAATCTGATTCAGGTGCGGCTGGTCCACCACAGGCCAGCCAGGCTGATGAGCGCGGCGGCCGACATATAGAGGCCGACGAGCGCGACGCCCTGCATGCCGATCAGCCAGGTCGCGACGATCGGCGCCAGCGCGCCGCCCAATATGCCGCCCAGATTGAAGGCGAAGGACGCGCCGGTATAGCGCAGCTGGGTCGGAAAGAGGGCGGGCAGATAGGCGCCGAGCGGGCCGTAGATGAAGCCCATCACGAACAGGGCGAGGCTGAGCGCGACGAAGATCGGCAACAGCGCCGCGGTGCCGATCAGCGGGCCGAAGACGATGCCCATCAGCAATGTGCCGGCACAGCCCCAGGCGAGGACGCGGGTCGGGCTGCTCCTGTCCGACCACCAGCCGGCGATCACGATGCTGAGCGCCATGAACATGATCGCGCCAAGCTGGATCGCGAGGAAGATTTCCCGGTCGATCTTGAGCGCGGTGGTGCCATAGCCCAGCGCAAAGGCGGTCGCGATATAATAGACGGCGAAGCAGGCGGCGCAGGCGAAGGTGCCGGCGATGGCCGCGCCCAGATGGGTCGAGAGCAGGGTCGCAAGCGGCACGGCGGGCGGCGGTGCTTCCTGCTGCGCCGCGGCAAATTCGGGCGTCTCGGTGAGCTTGAGGCGGACCCAGAGGCCGAGGATCACCAGGACCGAACTGCCCAGGAACGGCAGGCGCCAGCCCCAGGCGAAGAATTCCGCATCGGTCAGGAAGGCGCCGAGCAGCAGGAACAGGCCGTTGGCGGCGATGAAGCCGACCGGGGCGCCCAGTTGCGGGAACATGCCGAAGCGGGCGCGCCAGCCCTCAGGCGCATTCTCGACCGCCAGCAGCGCCGCGCCGCCCCATTCGCCGCCCAGGCCAAAGCCCTGGCCGAAGCGCAGCACGCACAAGATCAGCGGCGCCCAGAAGCCGATCATGAGATAGGTCGGCAGGAAGCCGATCAGGAGGGTACAG
This sequence comes from Sphingobium sp. IP1, assembly GCF_002708645.1. Classification (NCBI taxonomy): domain Bacteria; kingdom Pseudomonadati; phylum Pseudomonadota; class Alphaproteobacteria; order Sphingomonadales; family Sphingobiaceae; genus Sphingobium; species Sphingobium sp. IP1. The sequence goes on along the minus strand of NZ_NOIW01000078.1, from coordinate 15,275 downwards.
CCGCCCATCAGCATCAGCGAGGTGACGAGCGTCGCCTTGCGCCCGATGCGGTCGCCATAATGGCCGAATACGGCGGCGCCGAGCGGTCGGGCGAGGAAGGCGAGAGCGAGGCTGCCATAGGAAGCCATCAACTGCGCCGAGGGCGAGGAGGCCGGGAAGAAGAGCGAGGGGAAGATCAGGCTGGCGGCGGTGGCATAGATGTAGAAGTCGTAAAATTCGACCGCCGTGCCGATGAGGCTCGCTGCCAGCACCCGCTTATGCAGCCACATTGCGCCCATGCCGCTCGTCTGTGTCATAGCCCCCATCCTTCTCAATCCCTTCGCGCCGCCATCCTCCCCTGCAAGGGGAGGGGGACCATTTGCCTGGCAAATGGTGGAGGGGTGTTACCGCGCGCGATAGGGTGACACCCCTCCGTCAGGGCTTCGCCCTGCCACCTCCCCTTGCAGGGGAGGATGATGACATTTGCCTCTATTTCCGTCGTTTCTGGTTCAGCAGCTCATAGGCCATGACCGCCGTCGCGACCGCTGCGTTGAGGCTGTCGGCCTTGCCAAGCATCGGCATCTTCACCAGCTGGTCGCATTCGGCCTCATAGCTTTCGGGCAGCCCCTGCGCCTCATTGCCGACCAGCAGGAAGCTGGGGCTCTGATAATTGGGTTCCTGATAATCCTGGGGCGCTTTCAGGCTGGTGCCGATCAGTTCGCCCGGCCCCTGGCGCAGCCAGTGCATGAATTCGCCCCAGCGTGCCTGGGTGATCGACTGGGTAAACAGGGCACCCATGCTGGCGCGTACCGATTCGACCGAGAAGGGGTCGACGCAATCGTCGATCAGGATGAGGCCGCCGGCACCGACCGCGTCGCCAGTGCGTAATATGGTGCCGAGATTGCCGGGGTCGCGCAGCGACTGGGCGACGATCCAGATGTCGGCGGTGTTGCGATCGAGCTTCTCCAGCGGGGTCAGCCGGTCGCGATAGACGCCGACCACGGCCTGGGCATTATCCTTGCCGCTGATCTTGGACAGGATATCGGGCGTGGTTTCGATCACGTCGCCGCCGTCCGCCTCGATCGCGTCGATCAGGTCGAGCGCGAGCGGGTGGGTGGAGCCGGCATGGAAGAGCATTTCGGGCAGCACGCCTTCCTCGCGCGCTTCGGTCAGGATGCGCAGCCCTTCGGCAAGGAACAGCCCTTCGGCCTTGCGATATTTCTTTTCGCGCAGCGAGCGCACGCGCTTGACCAGCGGATTGGAAAAACCGGTGATTTCGCGTGCCACGTTCTGCGTCCTGCCTTCTGGTCCGCGACCAGTGCGGACGAAGCGGCCTCTCTATCGAGGGAATGGGGAAAAGGACAGTCTTTCGGTGTCAGTCGGGCTGGGCGGCGTCCATTTTCGCGATGGCCACGCGATTGCGGCCGCCATGCTTGGCCGCGTAGAGGGCGATGTCGGCGGCGGCGAGCCAGGCGTCGCTGCTGATCCGGTCGGGCCCGATCTCGGCAATGCCGAAGCTGGCGGTGACGCGCAGCGGCGGGATATGGGCGATTTCCAGCGCGGCGATGGCATCGCAGAAACGCTGGGCGGCCGCTCCGGCCTGCGCTGCATTGCTTTCGGGGAGCAGCACGCCGAACTCCTCCCCGCCAAGCCGGCCCAATATGTCGTTCGGGCGCTTGGTCCGGTCGCAGCAGGCGGCGACCTCGCGGATCACGACATCGCCGGCGGGGTGGCCGTGGGTGTCATTGACCCGCTTGAAATGGTCGATGTCGAACAGCAACAGGCTGGCCGGACGCGCATAGCGGCGGAAGAGGGCGATATGCTTGTCCATCTCCGCCACGAAGGCGCGGCGGGTGAGGGTGCCGCTCAGATGGTCGCGCTCGGCAATGCGGCGCAGTTCCAGTTGCTCCACCACCAGTGCGCCGAGATTTTCGAGGATGGCGATCTGGCCGGGATCAAATTCGCGCGGCACGGTATCGATCGCGCAGAGGGTGCCGACATTATAGCCGTCGGGCGTCGCCAGCGGGACGCCGGCATAGCTGCGGATGTTGGGATCGCCGGTGACCAGCGGATTGCTGCTGAACCGCTGGTCGGAACAGGCATCGGGGACGACCATCGGCACGCGGTCGCGGATGGTGTGGTTGCAGAAGGCGATGTCGCGCGGGGTTTCGGTCGCGTCGATGCCGGTGCGCGACTTGAACCATTGGCGATCGCCGTCGATCAGCGACACGACCGACATCGGCACGCCCAAGATCGACCGGACAAGCTGGGTGATGCGATCAAAGGCGGGCTCGGGCGGCGTGTCGAGAATTTCATAGCGCCCGAGCGCGGCCAGGCGGGCGGCTTCGTCGTTCAATTTCGTGTCGAGCATGGCGCCTATCCACTTGAACCGGTGGCGAATGCTGCCTCCCGATCAGCGGTCGCCCTATGTCGCAAGATGGGGCGGCGGGGCCGTGACGTCAATGTCGGGATGGGAACCCGTCGCGGCAACGCGGCCGCTGGTCGCGCCTATTCCTCGCCGAACTTGTCTTCGACCAGGGCGACGAGCTGGTGCAGGCTGTCATGCGCGTCGGGGCCGGCAGCGCTGATGGTGATGCTGTCGCCCATGGCGGCGCCGAGCATCATCAGGCCCATGATCGATGTGCCGGTGACTTCGCTGCCATCCTTGCTGACGGTGATCTGGGCGGGCAGGCCGCTGGCCAGGGTCACGAATTTCGCGCTGGCGCGAGCGTGGAGGCCGCGCTTGTTGCTGATCCTGACTTCCCGGCTGATATCATTCATGAGGTGCTGCCCAGCAATTCCGATGCGACGCTGATATATTTCTGGCCTGCTTCGCGGGCAGCGGCGACGGCGGCGCGCACGTCCATCACCTTGCGGGCGCTTTCCAGGCGGATGAGCATGGGCAGGTTGATGCCCGCGATCACCTCGATCTCGCCGGCCTTGAGCAGCGAGATGGCGAGGTTGGACGGGGTGCCGCCGAACAGGTCGGTCAGCAGGATGACGCCGGCGCCGTCATTGACGCGCGCGACCGCCGCCGCGATGTCCGCGCGGCGCAATTCCATGTCATCTTCCGGCCCGATGCAGATCGTTTCGATCTGCTGTTGCGGTCCCACGACATGTTCCATGGCCACGACGAATTCCGTCGCAAGCGACCCATGGGTGACGAGTACGAGTCCGATCATCTGCTTCCGCGGCCCACCTTTGTCATGATATTGCTTTCGGGCCTCCCGGTCTGCGCTTCTCCAGACTGTCCTGGGGCGCTGATTCCATATTGCGGTGCGAGACGGTGGGCGAAAAGCCCGCATCTTGCAAGTATCTAGCGACATGTTCGGCGACATGGACCGAGCGATGGCGCCCGCCGGTGCAGCCGAAAGCCACGGTAATATAGGTTTTGCCGGCTTCGGCGTAGCGCGGCAGCAGGGTCGTCAGCAGATCCTGGATCTTGCCCAGCGCCTCCTGATAGGCCGGGTCGGCCTGGATATAGGCGGCGACATCGGCGTCGAGGCCGGTCTTGGGACGCAAATCCTCGTCCCAGAAGGGGTTACGCAGGAAGCGCATGTCGAACATCAGGTCGACATTGCGCGGCACGCCGCGCGAATAGCCGAAGGAGAGGATGGTCAGCACCGGGTCGGAGAGCTGTTCGCGGGCGAAGCGGGCGCGCATTTCCTGCTGCAGCGCATTGGTCGACAGGCTGGTGGTGTCGATCAGCTGGGCCGACCAGCGACGCAGCGGTTCGGTCAGTTCGCGTTCGCGGGCGATGCCGTCGGCGGCCGGGCGATCCTGCGCCAGCGGGTGGCGGCGACGGGTTTCGGCATAGCGGCGCTCCAGCTCGGCGCCCGAGCAGTCGAGGAACAATGTCTCGATATCATGGCCATGGCGTTCGCGCAGCGCCTTGATCCGCTGGACGATGGCATTGGCGTCGAAGCCGCGGGTGCGTGCGTCGATGCCGAGCGCCAGCGGCCGGTCATCCTCGCCGCCATGACCGGCGGGCAGGGGCGTGTCGAGCAGGCGATCGAGCAGCACCAGCGGCAGATTGTCCACCACTTCCCAGCCCATATCCTCCAGCGTCTTGAGCGCCGTGGTCTTGCCGGCGCCCGACAGGCCGGAGACGAGCAGGATGGTCTTGGGCGCGCTATCGCTCATGTCTTGCCCAGGGCCTTGAGCGCGAGTTCGACCTTGATCGGGGCGGACGCCTCATGCGCGACGACGGCGACCAGCGGAATTTCGACCCCGGCGATGGTGCGGGTGGCAGCGTGCATCGGCATGCGTTCGACCGTTTCGGCCAGATCGACGATCAGCGCGACCGGCGAATCGCCGACATGGGGCACGGGCACGATGCCGATGCCGCGCACTTCCATCTTGCCGCTGATGGTTTCGGGGGCGGTGGCGATCAGCCGGCCGTCGACCCGCTTGAGCAGGGTATAATCGTCGGAAACCAGCGTCGCACCGCGATCGATCAGGCGCAGGGCGAGGTCGGACTTGCCCATGCCGCTGGCGCCATACAGCAGCACCGAGCGTCCCTCAATCGCGACGGTCGTTGCGTGAAGCGTCTCTGATGAAAGTGCCCGCACCATGTTCCCCTGCCTTCCTGCTTCTAGCCCCAGTTCGCCGCGTTGGAAATCGAATTGCGTCGATTCACGCGACATCGCAGCGGCACATTGTGGCCAGCAGGAATGAACAGCTTATTGCTTTCATTCGGACATTATGCCGGGGTCGCGTTCCACGGCCATGGGCAGGCGGACGATGAAGCGGGCGCCGCTCAGCCTGTCCTCGCGGTCGGCGATGCTGATCTTGCCCTGATGCCCCTCGACGATCGAGCGGGCGATGGCGAGGCCGAGACCCGAATGCTTGCCGAACGCCTCGCCTTCCGGGCGGACGCTGTGGAAACGGCGGAAGACATGCTCGCGCTCGCCCTCGGGCACGCCGGGGCCTTCATCCTCGACGCTGACCAGCACTTCATTGTCGGCGACGGTGGCGATGATCTGGACCAGCCCGTCGTCGGGCGAGAAGGAAATGGCATTGTCGATCAGATTGTCGAGCACGCGCACGATCCGCTGTTCCTCGCCCAGGACGACGGCGACTTCCTTGCGCGGGCGGGCGAAGGCGAGACGGATGCCGCGTGGCACGCCGCGTGCTTCGCGCGCCAGCACCATGCGTTCGATCAGCAGGCCAAGGTCGATCGGCTCGAACCGGGTGCGGGACAATTGGGCGTCGATGCGGGAGGCTTCGGCGATGTCGGTGACGAGCCGGTCGAGCCGGCGGACATCATCCTGCGCGATCGCCATCAACTGGTCGCGCAGGTCCGGCCGGTCCACCCGTTCGAGCGAATCGAGTGCAGATCGGAGCGAGGCGATCGGGTTCTTAAGTTCATGGCTGACGTCGGCGGCGAAGGCGTCGGTCGCGTCGATCCGCTGGCGCAGCGCATGGCTCATGTCCGACAGGGCGCGGGCGAGCATGCCGATCTCGTCGCGGCGCTCGGGCAGGCGGGGCACGGTGACTTCACGCGCGCGGCCGAGGCGAACGCGCACGGCGGCACGGGCCAGGCGCTGGAGCGGCTGGACGATGGTGCGGGCGAGGAACAGCGACAGCAGTACAGAGGCGAGGACGGCGGCAGCCAGCACGATGCCCAGGCGCAGCCGTTCGGCGCGGACGATGCGGGTGATGTCGCGCGCATTTTCGGTCGCGAGCAGGCCCGAACCGTCGCGCACCGCGACGGCGGCCGAGATCATGAAGGTGCGGTCGGGCGCATAGCGGTTCATCGCCTGGGGCTGGCGCGTCTTGGCGGCCAGCACCAGTTCGGGCCAGGCGCTGGCGCGATCGACGGCGGGTTCCTCGAAATTGGGCGGGCGATCGGCGGAGACGACGCGGTCGACCGCCTTGTCGAGGAAGCGGGCGACATGGCGCTGCCATTCCTCTTCCGAGGGCAGGCGCAGCCGATAGCGCGGCGCATCCATGGCGAAACTGTCGGCCATCAGATTGCCGGCCGCGTCATAGCGGCGCACCCGGTCGCCGGTCTGGCGCGCATAGGCGGCGATCAGCGCATTCTGCCGGTCGGCAGGCGCATTTTCCAGGCCGATGGCGAGCAGCTTCAGCTCGCGCGCCGACTGTTCCAGCCGATCGTCGACGATCCGCGTGCGATAGCTGTCCAGATAGAAGAAGCCGCCCGCCAGCAGGGCCAGCGCGAAGACATTGACCGCCAGGATGCGCGGGGTGAGGCTCAGTCGCCCCGACCAGCGCACCGCGAGCGGCGCGTCCTCATTCTTCGGAGAAGCGGTATCCGGCGCCATAGAGCGTGTCGATTGCGTTGAAGTCAGGGTCTACCTCTCGGAATTTGCGACGCAGCCGCTTGATATGGCTGTCGATCGTGCGGTCGTCGACATAGACGTCGTCCTGATAGGCGGCGTCCATGAGCTGGTTGCGGTTCTTCACCACGCCGGGCCGTGCAGCCAGGGTTTCCAGGATCAGGAATTCGGTGACGGTCAGCGTCACATCCTTGCCGTCCCATTTCACCCGGTGGCGGGGCGGGTCCATCTCCAGCCGGCCGCGCACGATCGGATCGGATGGCGGCTCGTCGGCGGCTTCGGGCGTGCGGCTGATCTCTGCGCGGCGCAGGATGGCGCGGATGCGCGCGATCAGCAGCCGCTGCGAGAAGGGCTTGGAGATATAATCGTCCGCGCCCATGGCCAGACCCAGAGCCTCATCCAGCTCGTCCGCCTTGGAGGTGAGGAAGATGACCGGCATCTGGCTCTTTTCGCGCAGGCGGCGCAGCAGTTCCAGCCCGTCCATCTGCGGCATCTTGATGTCGAACACGCCCAGATCGGCCGGATTGTCGGTCAGCGCCTTCAGCGCGGCTTCCGGGTCGGTGTAGATGCGCGTGACGAACCCTTCGGTCTGCAGCGCGATCGACACCGACGTCAGGATATTCTTGTCATCATCCACCAGCGCGATGGTTGCGGTCATGCTGCGTCCCGGAACGTCATGATAAAATGGGTGAAGGCATCCAGCGTTAGACGATGGCCGCCGGGCCTGCAAGGAAGGGGCGTTGCAATTGTTGCTGCGACCCGTGCGTCGTTTTTCGGGACGGGCTGTGGTTCGCCCCTATTTGACGGCCGTGGCGCAAAGCCCTATGCCGGTAGGGCTTGAAGGGGAGGATGTCCGCGCGACAAGGATCGCGGCGCTCCCGGACGGGCCGGTCGCATAAAAAGACAAGCGACTAAGGGACTTTTTACATCAGGAGCTAAGGCGTGCAGGCCAAATCCTCAATCACCCTGGTCGACCAGGGCATCTCCACCCATGCCACCCAGTATTGGAACCTCGGCACTGCGCCGCTGGTCGAGGCCGCGCTTGCCAATGGCGAGGGCATTTTGGCCAAGGACGGCCCGCTGGTCGTCAAGACCGGCAAGCATACCGGCCGCAGCGCCAGCGACAAGTTCATCGTCCAGGATGCCGAGACGCAGGACACCGTCTGGTGGGGCAAGACCAATGTGCCGATGACGCCGGCGCATTTCGCCGCGCTGAAGGAGGATTTCTTCAAGGCGCTGGGCGAGAAGGACAAGCTCTATGTCGCGGACCTCTATGGCGGGTCGCAGCCCGAATATCGGGTCAATGTGCGCGTCATCAACGAGTTCGCCTGGCATAACCTGTTCATCCGCACCCTGCTGGTGCGGCCCGAGGCGCAGGCGCTGGCCGACTTCGCGCCCGAATATACCATCATCGACCTGCCGACCTTCGTCGCCGATCCGGCCCGCCATGGCTGCCGCAGCGAGACGGTGATCGCGGTCAACTTCACCGAGAAGCTGATCCTGATCGGCGGCACCCGCTATGCCGGCGAGATGAAGAAGTCGGTGTTCGGCATCCTCAATTATCTGCTGCCGACCAAGGGCGTGATGCCGATGCACTGTTCGGCCAATATCGGCCCGAATGGCGACACCGCGGTCTTCTTCGGCCTGAGCGGCACCGGCAAGACGACGCTGTCGGCGGACGCCAGCCGCACCCTGATCGGCGATGACGAGCATGGCTGGTCGGACCAGGCGGTCTTCAATTTCGAGGGCGGCTGCTATGCCAAGATGATCAACCTGTCGGCCGAGGCCGAGCCGGAGATCTTCGCCACCACCAAGCGGTTCGGCACGGTGCTGGAAAATGTCGTGATCGACGAGGAAAGCCGCGAGATCGATCTGGACGACAACTCGCTGGCGGAGAATAGCCGCGGTTCCTACCCGATCGACTTCATCCCGAACACGTCGGAGAAGAATCTGGGGCCGGTGCCCAAGAACATCATCTTCCTGACCGCCGACGCCTATGGCGTGCTGCCGCCGATCGCGCGGCTGACCCCGGAACAGGCGATGTATCACTTCCTGTCCGGTTACACCGCGCGCGTCGCGGGCACCGAGATCGGCGTAACCGAGCCGACCGCCACCTTCTCGACCTGCTTCGGCGCACCCTTCATGCCGCGCCACCCCAGCGTCTATGGCAATCTGCTGAAAGAGCGGATCAACAAGGGCGGGGTCACCTGCTGGCTGGTCAATACCGGCTGGGCCGGTGGCAAGGCGACCATGCCGGGGATCAAGCGCATGCCGATCAAGGTGACGCGCGCGCTGCTCAACGCCGCGCTCGACGGCAGCCTGAACAGCGCCGAATTCCGCACCGATCCCAATTTCGGGTTCGAGGTGCCGGTGGCGGTCAATGGCGTCGACAGCCAGATCCTCGATCCGCGCGCGATGTGGGCGGACAAGGACGGCTATGACGCGACCGCGGCGACGCTGGTGAAGGCCTTTGTCGACAATTTCGCCCAGTTCGAGGAGCATGTTGACGATGGCGTGCGCAGCGCGGCGCTGACGGCGGCCTGAATGGGCGCCTGATCGGACGCAGCATTATAGTGAAGGGGCCGGGGCGGAAACGCTCCGGCTCTTTTGCTTTTGGCGGGGGCGCGGCGGTGCTATGCTGTCCGCCTATCATGGCAGCGGAGATTAGCATGGGCATGTTCGACAATCTGATGGGTAATCTGGGCGGGCTGGAAGCGATCGCGCAGAAGGTCGGGCTGGAGCCGGAACAGATGCAGGGCCTGCTGAACGAGATCGGCGCCAAGATCGGCAGCGGCGAGACCAGCGTGTCGGCGCTGGCCGAGACGGCGGCCGAGCATGGCGTGTCGGCGGATGCGCTGCAGCAGTTGCTGGGCCAGTTTGGCGGACCGGAGGCGATTTTGGGCCAACTCGGCGGCTTCCTGGACCGCGATGGCGACGGCAATCCGCTCAACGAGCTGAGCGGCCTGGCCAAGGGGCTGTTCGGCTGAACAGGTTGCGGCGCGGGCCGGCAAAGCCGGCCCTTGGTTGCCCCCAAGTTTTTTTGGCCTTGCCTTCGCGATGCGGTGGGGCCATTTGCGGACTACACCATTATTGCGAATGATCCGCAACTAGCGCCGCCCGATCATGGCGGCGCCGACGAAATGCAAGGATAAGGTCTTGACCGACGTGACGATCGAAAAGCCGGTTCTGGAACCCACCGGCGCGCTTTCCGTGGAAACCGTGCTGTCGGTGAAGCACTGGAACGAGCATCTGTTCAGCTTCCGCATCACCCGCCCGGCAAGCTTCCGCTTCCGCTCGGGCGAGTTCATCATGATCGGCCTGAAGGGCGACAATGGCAAGCCGCTGCTGCGCGCCTACTCGATCGCCAGCCCCGCCTGGGACGAGGAAATCGAATTCCTGTCGATCAAGGTGCAGGACGGTCCGCTGACCAGCAAGCTGCAGAAGATCGAGCCGGGCGACCAGATTTATCTCGGCCGCAAGCCGACCGGCACGCTGGTGACCGACGCGCTGCTGCCGGGCAAGCGGCTGTTCATGCTGTCGACCGGCACCGGCCTGGCGCCGTTCCTGAGCCTGCCGCGCGACCCGGACGTGTATGAGTTCTACGAGCAGGTCGTGGTGGTGCATTCGGTGCGCCGCGTCAGCGACCTCGCCTTCCGCGAAGAGATGGAAGGCAAGTGGGCCGAAGACCCGCTGGTGTCGGAGCAGGCCGCCGGCCAGTTCCATTATGTGCCGACCGTGACGCGCGAAGAATTCCCCAACAATGAGCGCATCGACAAGCTGGTCGAGAGCGGCAAGCTGTTCGAGGGGATTCCGGGCGCGGCCAAGTTCGACCCCGAAACCGACCGGATCATGATGTGCGGCAGCATGGAGATGATCAAGCAGTTCGCGGCCTATTTCGAGGAGCAGGGCTTCACCGAAGGCTCCAACGCGGCGCCGGGTCAGTTCGTGATTGAAAGAGCCTTTGTCGGTTGAAGCAGACCGAAAGCGAATAGGAAAGGGCCGGGGGAGCGATCCTCCGGCCCTTTTTTCGTTCTATCCCCCTCCCTTTCAAGGGAGGGGCTAGGGGTGGGTGGCGAGCGGAGCGAGCCTCCTTCGGAGGCTACCCACCCCCCGGCCCCTCCCTGAAAGGGAGGGGAGATAAGCCGTTACGCGCCCTTCCTCTGGGCGACATAGGCGTCGACATTTTTCGCCAGCACGGTCATCGGCACGCCGCCGCCCTTGACCACGGCGTCGTTGAACAGGCGGAAGTCGAACTTGTCGCCCAGCGCCTGTTGCGCCATTCCGCGCAGACGGACGATTTCGCCATGGCCGACCTTGTAGCCGCAGGCCTGGCCCGGCCAGGCGCAATAACGGTCGACCTCGCCCTGCACATCCTCGACCGTGGAGCCGTTGGTGGTGGCGAACCAGTGGATGGCCTGCTCGCGGGTCCAGCGCTTGGCATGAAGGCCGGTGTCGACCACCAGGCGGCAGCAGCGATAGGCGATCGACTGGAGATAGCCCAGCCGCCCGGCAACATCGCCATCATAGGCGCCCAGCTCGTCGCCCAGCTGCTCGGCATAGAGCGCCCAGCCTTCGCTATAGGCGTTGAAGGCGAGCAGCGAGCGGATCAGCGGCAGCTTGTAGGTATATTCGCCCTGCCAGATATGGCCTGGAATCCCCTCATGATAGCAGAGGGTTGGCAGCGCATAGCGCGGCCAGATGCTGGTATCGCGCAGGTTGATATAATAATTGCCCGGCACGCTGCCGTCGATCGTGCCCGCGCCGGCATAGGCGCCCGGCGCCCCGGCCTCGATCTCCACCGGCACCCGCTTCACCACCAGCTTGGCCGGCACCAGGGTCGCGAAGGCGCGGGGCAGGCGGGTGCGGATGTCGGCGAGGCGCCCGTCGATATAGGAGAGGATCTGCTGGCGACCCGTGTCGTCATTGGGGAAGAGGTAGCGCGGAACCTTGCCCATCGCCGTCATCCGCTCGCCCACGGTCCCCTTGGTCATGCCGAGGGATTTCAAGAGCCGGTCCATTTCCGACTGGAGGGCTTTGAGCTGTTCCTGGCCCAGCGCATGGACTTCGTCGGGCGACATGGTGGTGGTGGTGCCGGCCCGCAGCGCCCAGGCATAATAGGCATCGCCCTGCGGCAATTTCCACACGCCCGCATCCATGGTCGCGGTGGCGCGCTGGCGGGTGAGTTCGGCGGCCTGGCGGGCGAGGGCGGGGGCGATGGCGGTGCGGGTGATCTGCTGCGCCTTGGCGGCATAATCGCCCTGCATGTCTTTGGTGCGGCGCGCGATCGAGGCGACCGGCACCCACTGGTCGATCGGCTGGCCCTGCACTGCCTTCATCTGGCCCAGCGTCTTGTCGAGCAGGAAGGCGGGGGCGACGACGCCGATGCCGGCGTCATGGCGGAGCCGCTCGGTCTCGCCGTCGAGATTGGCGGCATATTGGGTGAGGCGTTCGAGATAGGCGTCGGCGTCGGCCGGGGTGGCGATGGCGTGATTGGCGTCGAGGAAATCGGGCGTCTCGATGAAGGCGCCGGTATTCTGGGCGACGGCATAGGGCGCGTTGCGATAGGACCAGTTGCTGTTCATCATCGCCATGTCGCCAAAGGGGAAGGCGAAGCCGGTATCGGCCAGTTCATGGGCGGCGCGCACCACCTCCACATCGGTGCGGGTGGCGGGCGACAGGGCGTCGAGATCGACGGCACGCAGCTGGGCCAGACGATCCTTCACATGGGCGGCGATCCGCGCCTGGCCGGCCGGGCTCTTGTCGCCAAGGCGCGCTTTGAGCGGCGCGCGGGCGCCGGTGTCGAGGCCAAGGCCACTCGCGGTTTCGGGGGCATCGGCCAGCATCGCCTCGGCCATGCCGGCGAGCAGCGCTTCGGCACGGGCGTCGGCTGTCGTTGCCTGCGCCAGGGCGCGGGCGGGGAGCGCGGACAAAGCGAGGGCGGAGGAGCCGGCGACGAGGAAATCGCGGCGGGAGGTCGTCATGGCGAAAAGGGTCTCCGTAGGAATTCACGCGGCTGGCGCGATTTCCGAGTCATCCGGCGGGGCGCCGGGTTGGAAATCGCTCTCTTAACTTCGCATATTTCCCGCACATTTCGACATCTTATTTCCTACCCGCGACAGATCATAATAATCGGGCGAGGCTGCCAAGGTCGATCTCCGGCGCGCTGATCGAGAGTTCCGCGACCAGTTCGCGCAGGGCGATGCGCTGGCGATGGGGCATGGCGGCGCGGGCACCGCTGCGCTCGGCACAGATGGTGCGCATCGCCGCCAGCATCACCCGATTGTCGGGCGCGCGGCGATGGCCGACCGCCACGCCGCGCCGGACGATGGGGCGGACCTGCGCGCAGCGGGTCAGCGCGATCGCCTGGGCGCGGGCGGCGTCCAGCCCCATCTCCAGCGCCCAGTCCCAGGCGGCGGCAAAACTCTCCGCCCCCTGTTTCTGCCGCAGCTGATAGGCCGAGCGCGGTGAACAGCCGACGCTGCGCGCCGCCTGCGCCACCACGCCGCAGCGCGCCAGCATGTCGATAAAGGCCCGCTGCGCGGCCGGCGACCAGCCCGACGCGCGCCGGCGCAGCATCGGGACGGAGGTGAAGTGGAGAAGGGGCATGTCGGTCATGCCGGCGAGGCTATCATGGGGCGGGAGGTGTAGGACAGAAGAAGTTTAATCCGTGAGCATGTTTACGAAATCTAGTGGATCGTTAAAATAATTTCTATAAGCGCTTCTTAGCTGTGCTGGTTCTCCTGTAACGTAAACCGCATTAATACTATTCGATTCAGCTTCAATATCATTTGCTCTCGCGATGGCATCCTGAGCGTTGCTGAAAACTTCAACTTCTAGCCTGTAATCTCCGTAATCGTCTAAAACAATGTTTAGAACATTGTGCTTTTTCAATTTTTGAAATTGATCAAATTGGCGCATTGCTCCGAGTCTTTGAAGTATTGATAGTTTATTTTCTAATCGAGAAAACTTATCTTGAAGTTGTTTGTCCGAGAGGTTTAAAAAGGCTTTTTTGATATTTTCATATCTTCTAGCAATTATTTCGCTTGCCATGGCGAAAAAGGCCCCTCGGTCATCCTCGGCAAATCCAAATTTGGTTCTCTGTCGATCTAAGATGTCAGATATCTCAAGGGCGGTTGCCCAAGCGTGCTGGGCTCGGGATCGATATTGCACTTCAACCATTAGGCCCTGCCATGGCTCGGACCGGTCATCGCCTAGGCGGTGTGGGCGGGGATGGTGTAGGAAAACATCGTGTATTCCACGGTATCCAGTTACTTTTGGATGCTCAATATAGTTATATTTTTCACGATCAACGTGCTTTAGTCTGTGATTAACGTTGTCAAGAATTTTTTCTGAAAGTATAAATTCCCTAAAATCATTCAGATCATCTATGTTATTAAATATTAGCCTACAACCTGCAAAATCATGCATTGAGGTTACATCTTGAATTAGAGGCTTTCCGTCTGGTCTTTTTCGGCGTAATTTATCAATGACGGTGTTGCGTCGTTTTAGGCGCTGCCCAAATTCTGCATGTATTCCAGAATTGTCAATTTTATTTCTGAACCACACTTTGAATGTATTGATGGCGTAGCCGTGGGCGGCGCGCCATTGATCCACTAATGCTATGTGATTTTGGTCATTGGAGCCTCCGGCAATGGCCTTTCCGGCTGCTTTGACGGCAGATTTGGGGATTGGAGGTACAGGAAATGCCATTGCAGTCTTCCAATGCTGAATTCATTTTCAGCCATAATGCAAAATTGAGCAAATGATGCACGCCTTATTTCAGACGTATAAAGCTCTCAGAAATATATTTTTGGATTGGGCTGTAATATTTTTTGGTATATCATCACCCCGCTCTGCGACAGGAAGGTGCGGCGATGGCGCGCAACACATCGGTGACGATCGGCGATCATTTTACCCGCTTCATCAGCGATCAGGTGCAGACCGGTCGCTATGGATCGGCGAGCGATGTCGTGCGGGCGGGGCTGCGCTTGCTGGAAGAGCGTGAGGCGCAGGTGCAGGTGTTGCAGGCGGCGCTGATCGCCGGGGAGGAATCGGGCGCTGCGATGCCGTTCGATTTCGAGGCGTTCAAGGCGGCCAAGCGCGGCGGCTGAGGCGAGCGTGGCGGTGAAGCGGCTGCTTTTTACGCCGGCGGCGCAGGCCGACCTGTCCGATATCTGGGACTATAGCGCGGCGACCTGGGACGTGGATCAGGCTGACCTCTATATCGACGCGATCCGCGATGTGTGTCTGGCATTGGCGGATGGGCGGCGGCCGGGGCTGCCGGTCGATGTGCGGCCCGGCTATCGCAAGGCGCCAGCGGGATCGCACATGATCTATTATCGCGACGGGGGCGATCATCTGGCCATTGTCCGTGTCCTGCATGGGCGGCAGGATACGGGGCGGCATTTGGCCTGAGGGAGCGGTCGCTCCGTTCGTTGTGGTGCGCGCGTGGCGCTTCGATCGCGGGCGCGTGCCGAATGGATCCCGGATCAAGTCCGAGATGACGGCAGTTTTTGGGGCTGGCGTGGGGTCAGGTGCCCTCCACCCACAGCACCGCGCCCTCGGCGCCGGTCACGCGCACCCGCGCGCCCGCTTCGCTGTCCGGGCCGCGGGCGGTCCAGACGCTGTCGCCGACCTTGACCCGGCCTTCGCCGCCGCGGATCGGCTCTACGACGGTCACCAGTTCGCCGATCAGGCGGGCGGTGCGGTCGTTGAGATTGGGGTCGGTCGAGGGCACCGGATTGTCCACATACCAGCGCCGCCCGGCCCAGACCGAGGCGACCGAGAGCGCGGCGAAGATCAGCAGCTGGAGCGGAATGCCGATCGGCAGCGCCAGCGCGGCGAGGCCGGTGATGGCGGCGGCGATCGCGATCCAGATCAGGAAGACGCCGGGGATCAGCACCTCCGCAATGGCCAGCAGCGCGGCGAAGACCAGCCAGGCCCAACGATCCTGGAGCAGGGTGAGCCAGTCGTTCATGGGGTGGTCCTGTGGTT
>NZ_NOIW01000077.1:0-25968 GCF_002708645.1 Sphingobium sp. IP1 | reverse complement strand
GCCCCAAGGTGAAGCCGAAGAAGGCCAGCGGCAGGGTCAGCGCATCGGGCAGCCAGAAATGGCGCCAGTCCAGTAGCGCCAGGGTCAGCAGCAGCCAGCCGAGCAGCGCCCAGCCGATCCCGCCCAGATCCGGCACGAACCCCAGCGCCAGCGCGCCGATGATGGCGCAGCCCGCCTCCACCCGGCCATGGAGCGGATCGATCGCCGCGCCGCAGGTCCGGCATCGGCCGCGCTGCACCAGCGCGCTCAGCATCGGCACCAGGTCGATCGGCCCCAGCACCCGGCCACAGCCGTCGCAGGCCGACCGGCCGCGCATCACGCCCCGCCCCTGCGGCCAGCGCAGGATCAGGGTGGCAAGGAAGCTGCCCGCGATCGCACCCGCAACCGCGCCGACCAGGGCCGCCCAGGGATCGATCACAACGTCCCTTCGACCTTCAGCACATAGGCGTTGCCGACCGTGGCGAAGCCCGCCTGCCCCAGTGTCCCGGCCAGCGCCGGGTCGGCGGTTTCCACCCGCATTTCCGCAGTATAGCGGCCTGACCGCCAGATGCGCAGGTTGATCTTCTCCATCCCCGACTGGCTGACCAGCGGCAGCAGCAGCGCATCACCATCGCAGGCGACCGTGCCCGACAGCCCCTGCGACAGGTTCAGCCCGGCAATCTGCGTCGCCATCCGCGCCCGCACCCGGCCTTCGGCATGGCCGCAGACATCGCCGCGATAATAGCCGCTGACATCCTCCATCATCAGCCCGCTGACCGGCAGCGGCGCGAAGGTGCGGCCCAGCGGCACCGAGCCGGTCACGTCATCGATGCCGATCCGGTCGAGCCCGACCGTCAGCGCCCCTTGGATGTCGTCGGGCTGGCCGCGATGCCGGGCAATATCGAACCGGGCCCGGCCGACCAGCAGCGAGATCGGCGACAGGCCGGCGCGCACCGACCCCATCGGCATTTCGCCGAGCATCAACTGGTCGATCCGTCCGCTCCACACGCTGCCGCGTATCTCGCGCGCGGCCAGGCCCAGCCGGTCAAGCTGCGCCAGCCCCAGCGCCACGCGCATCGGAATGAAGAGGATCAGGCCGAATATGAACAGCGCGATCAGGATGATGCGCATCCGGCGCGACAGGATCAGCCCCTTCATTGGCCACCTCCGCGCACCAGCACCGCCTGCACCGACACGCTGCCCGCCGTCGGCGAGGGCCGCGCGCTCATCGTCTCGACGCGCAGCCCCTGCGCCTCCAGCCCCGCAATCCAGCTCATCATCGCCACCGGACGGACCGAGGCGATGGCGATTTCCATCCGGTCATTGCCCTGCGGCTGCGCCCGTTCCAGCGTCAGCCCGGCCTCGCCCGCGCTCTGGCCGACAAATTGTTCGATCGGGATGGTCGGGCCGGTCGGCGCGGGCCTGCGCGGCAGATGCTTCAGCAGCTTCACCTTGGCGCGGATCGCCGCATTGCGATCGGTCGCCTCGCGCAAAGCATCGCGGGCGGAAACCTGCGCATGGGTCAGCGGCCGGGCCACGCCCAGCCACAATATGACCACTGCCAGCAGCGCGAACATCACGCCCAGCATCCATTGCTCGCGCGGCGACCGCTCGATCCAATAGGCTTTCATCCTGTCCATCATGACCGCACCGTAATATCTGCCAGCGTGCGCCCGCCCGGATCCTGGGACGGGGTCGCCGTGATCGTGTAACCGGCCGCCTGCAACGCCAGCAGCACGATGTTGATGTCATCCGCCTTGGCGGCAGCCAGCGTCGCGCGCACCATGCCGTCGGGATCGCGCGACAGCGACGTCAGCGACACGCCCGGCGCATCCTGCATTGCGCTCATCAGTCCGGCGACCGGCGCGGTGAAGGCATAGGCGCCGGCCCCGCGCGCGGCGAGTTGCCGGTCCATCTCCGCCTCGACCTGCATCACGTCCGAAGCCTCCGGCAACACCTGCCGCGCCAGCGCCAGGCTCTCGCCATCGACCTGGCTGGCGGCGACATTCTGCCGCACCAGCGTCACCAGGCTGATGAGCAGGCTGGCCAGCAGGATCAGGCCGCACCAGATCGCGATCCGGCCCAGCGCCCGGGTATCGATCTGCCGCCGCACCCGCTTGGCGAAATCGCCCTGGCGCAGGTCGATCGGCGGCGCGTCGAGTGCGGCAACCAGCCGCGCATCGATCCCGTCCGCCGCGACCGCCCGCACCGGCGCATCGCCGATCAGTTCGGGCAGCGCCATGTCGCCGGTCAGCGCCATGTCCGCGCCGCGCAGCACCTGCGCACCGCCAATCATTCCGGATACGAAACCAACTTCATTTTCCGGCAGCAACAGCGCCGCCGGCACGATGAGGTCCGGGTCGAGCCCATGATGCTGCGCCCAGAGCAGCCAATGCTGCATGTCACTGCGCGCCGCGACCGCCACGATATGCGGGCGGGCGGGATCGTCATTCTCGTCGGCGGCGGCGAACAGCTGGTCGGACGGCAGGATGGCGCCGGCCAGCGCGCCCAGCCGCGCCGCCGCCCGCCCCTGTCGCGCCGGCAGGTCGGGGTGCGACACCCAGTGCAGCGCCACCAGTGCGGCCGGCGGCACCAGCATCACCCGCGCCTTGTCGGACAGCGCGGCAAGGCCACAGGCGGCCAGCCAGTTGGCCCCGGCGCCGGTCTGGACGATCGCGCCATCCACCACCCGCATCCATGTCGGCGCGTCCTCCGCCCCCTCGGGCAGGGCAATGATCAGGGCATCGGCCGAACTCATGCGCCCGTCCCCCAATCGCGCCGCACCAGCCGGATCGGCGGTTGCCGGGCATCGATCAGCCCGCGCTCCACCACTTGCGTTCCCCCTACATTCACCGACACGTCCACTCTGAAAAATCCCGTCGTCAACTTGACCTGCTCGGCCACCTCGGTGAGCGGGCTGAGCCCGACCAGAGAGGGTGCCTGCCAGAATTGCGGTATGCTGCCGTAGCCTTCCGCCGGCCGTTGCGCCAGCAATTGCCGTGCCTGCGCCACGCTCAACTGCCCCGGCAGCAGCATCGCGAACAAGGGCGCCTGATCGGGCAGCAAGGTATTGATATTGATCGGCGACATGTCCGACACCGGCAGCGCGCAGACCCAGGGCCGGACCAGATCATAGACCGCCGGCGTGATGCCGTTCACCGCCCGCAATTCGCTGGCGTCGACCATGAAGCGGTTGGCGGTGCGATAGGGCCGCGCCGCGCGGGCATAGATCTCGTCCTCCGCCCCAGCCGGCTGGGGCACGCTGTCGGTATCGATCCAGTCTGCGAGCGAAGCGGCGGCGACCTGCGCCTGGCGCACATCGACGCCCAGCGCCTGCAACAGCGCCTGGAACTGCGACACCGCCACCGGGCGCACCTTCAGGCTGTTCTCATTATTGCCGGCGACCACGCTGTTGAGGTTGAAGCAGTTGCTGCCGTCGGTCACCCGCGCCGTCGCCATGCCGCCGGGCACCGGGATCGCCTGCGGCGTGCCCATCCAGTTGCCCGCAAGCGTCGTCTTGCCGGGGCTGGCCGCGACCAGATCGCCGATCTTGAGGCGCGCGATCACCATGCCGGCATCGGCGAAGGCCCGCCCCTGATCGACCGCGCCGCCATTGCCGGTCATCCGTGTCGCCAGCGCCACGCGTTCGAGGGCCGTGGCCGCCACCACCGCCATCACAGCGACCAGCAGCAATACGGTCAGCAGCGCGGCGCCGCGCTCTTCGGGCCGGTTGGGATCAGGCCGCCGCATTGGCCGCCTCCTGATCGTCAAGCGGCGCTTCCTTGGGACCGGGCGCCACCAGGAAGCGCAGCGTGACCGGCGGCTCGCCGGTGCGCTTGACCACCATTTCCACCGCGCGCGGCATCAGGTCGGGCTGGCCTGGCGTCCACTCCTCGCGCCACTCGCCCTCCCCATCGCGGAAGCGCAGCGTCACCTCCTCGACATGGTCGAGCAGCGCCGCCGGCTCGTCGCCCGCTGCCCCGTCGATCTGGGCATAGCCGCGCCGTTCCAGCCGGCCCTGCCGCACCCAATATTCGACCTTCTGCAAGGACGGCCGGGGCAGATCGCCCAGATTGTCCCATCCGCCGCGCACGAACTGCATCACCGGCTGTTCCTCGCCATCGCGATGCGCCCAGAAGGCCGGCGCCAGCGTCCCCGCCTCGGTGCGACTGATGCGCGGCACCGCCTGGCCAAGATCGGCCGACAGCGCCCCCGCGGCCCGCTGGATCGCCGCCATGTCGTCCAGCCGCGCCTTGACCTGCGCCTGCGCCGTCACGCTGTTGCCCAGCAACAGCACGCCCGCCGCGGCCAGCATCGCAAAGATCATCAGCGCGACGAGCAGCTCGATCAGCGTGAAGCCGTGTTCGGCGGAACGCCTCAAAGACGTGAAGCCTTGTTCTCCCTGTGGCTTCTCCGGCCTCATCACTCCACCTCCCGCAGGAAGCTGAGCACCACCGGCGATGCGCCCGGCTGGCCATCGACCACCAGATCGACCTGCAACAGGCGCTTGTCCTCGGTCGCCTTGACAGTGCGGGTCCAGTGCCAGCGGCGGCCGCCATTCTCGACCTCGCCATCCTCCTCGCCGACCGAGGGCGGGGCGACATCGCTCTGCACCTCGACCATCAGGTTGCGCGCGACGATCTGGCCCAGCGCCTTGCTGTCGAGATCGGCGGCGGTGCGCAGCGTCACCCCCTGCAACCGCACCAGCGCCAAAGCCGCCAGGCTGAACACCGCCAGCGCAACCAGCATTTCTAGCAGCGTGAAGCCGTGTTCGGCGGAACGCATAGAAGACGTGAAGCCGTTTTCGGCGGAACGCGACGAAGGCGCGACGCCCTTTTCATTGCGCCGATCAACCACCGACCAACACCTTTCCGGCCATATCGACGCTGACCTGCACCCGCTCCGCCTCGCGCGCCAGGGTGATGGTCAGCGGATCGGTGGGCAGGCCGGTGCCGTCGAAGGCGATCTGCTGGCGGCCGTCCTGGCCCACGAGCGCCCGCGTGCCGGTCTTCCAATTGGCGCTGACGAAGGGCTTTTCCTCCATCGGCACCCATTGGCCGCCCTCGCGGCGCTGGAAGCCATAGCCCGAGGCGGAGACCCACACGCCCATCGGGCGCGCGGTGACGACCGCTTCGTCGCGCGCGGCGGCAACGCGCGCGGCAAAGCGGTCGGCATCGTCGACGATCCGGCCGCGCGGATCGGGAATGGCGATCACCACGGCAGCCGAAATGAAGCCGATGATCGTCAGCACGACCATCAGCTCTATGAGGGTAAAGCCCTGTTGGGCGGAACGCGACAAAGGCGTAAAGCCGTTGCGTGGCGGAGGCGATGCCCCACCACCGTTCGGGCTGAGCCTGTCGAAGCCCCCTGCCGAGCGGAGCGAGGCACCTCGCTCCGCTCGACGTGCGGCATCACATTTCGCTGGAATAGATGTCCGCATTCTCATTCTCGCCGCCCGGCTGGCCATCGGCGCCCAGCGAGCTGATGTCGAACGCGCCCTTCTTGCCTGGCACGGTGTAGATATAGGCGCGGCCCCACGGATCCTGCGGCAGCTTCTTGATGTAACCGCCACGGCGATAGCGCTGCGGCTGCGCCAGCGAGGCGGGCGGGTTGAGCAGTGCCTGCAGCCCATCCGACGCGGCGGGATAGGTCAGGTTGTCGAGGCGATATTGCTCCAGCGCCTGCTCGATGGTCGAAATATCGGCCTTCGCCTTTTCGACGCGGGCGGTATCGGTGGCGGGAATGACGTTGATCGCCACGATCGTCGCCAGCAGCCCGATGATGACGATCACGACCATCAGTTCGACCAGCGTGAAGCCGTTTTCGGCGGAGCGCCGAAAGGGCGTGAAGCCGTCTTCGGCGGAACGCCCCACTTGCTTTTCGCAATGCGCATGAGAGTGGGAGAGGATCTTTCGCATATTCTACTCCTTCAAGCCCCGGTCAGGCTTTGCAGCTGCAGGATCGGCAGCAGGATGGACAGGATGATGACGGCGACGATGCCGCCCATCAATATGATGATGATCGGCTCCAGCATGGCGAGCGCGGCCGAGGTGAAGGCGTCGAACTCGCGCTCCAGATAATCGGCCGCGCGCTCCAGCATCGTGTCGAGCCGCCCGGCACTCTCGCCGCTCGCCGCCAGATAGACCAGCAACGGGGGAAACACCCCTGCCCGCTTCAACGCCGCCGACAGGCTGCCACCGCCCCGGATCGCCTCGACAATCTCGTCCGACGCCTTGCGCAGCACCCGATTATGCACCGTGTTGGCGGTCAGCGACAGCCCCTCCATCAGCGGCAGCCGGCTCGCCACCATGGTGGAGAGCGTGCGCGCCATCCGCGCGGCATGCAGGTCGCGGATCAGCCGGCCCAGCACCGGCAGGCCCAGCAACATCGCGTCGAAGCGATAGCGGAAGCTGTCGATCTTGAGCGCGCGCCAGAAGCCGAAGGCGCCAAGCCCGATCAGGATCAGCAACAACCACCAATAGCCCGCCAGAAAGGCGGAAATGCCCATCACCATGCGCGTGAGCAACGGCAATTGCTGGCCCACCGTGTCGAACTGCTCAACCACCTTGGGCACGACGAAGATCATCAGCGCCGCGACCACGAACACGGCAAAGGTCGCCAGCACGGAAGGATAGGCAATCGCGGTCAGCACCTTGGACCGCATCACCGCCTGCCGCTCCATCAGTTCGGACAGACGCTCCATGATGGTGGGCAGGCTGCCCGAGCTTTCGCCGGCCGAGATCATCGCGCGATAGAGGGCAGGAAAGCTTTTCGGCTCCGCGCCCAGCGCATCGGCCAGCCGCCGCCCCTCCAGCACGCCGGAATGGACCTTGCCCACGATCGCCCGGACATGATCCTGCTCGCTCTGCCGGCTGATCGTGCGCAGCGACTCCTCCAGCGGGCTCACCTGGATCAGGGTGGAAAGCTGCCGGGTGAAAAGCGTCAGTTCCTTGGCCGACAGCTTGGGCGCGCGCAGCGACAGGCCGGCCCGCTTGCGCGCGACCGACGCCGCGCCCGGCTCCAGCCGCACGACGAACAACTTGCGCGCATCCAGCTTTACCCGTGCCTCGTCCAGGCTGTCCGCCTTGACGCTGCCCTTGCGTTCCTTGCCCGCCGGGTCGATCGCGACATAGTCGAAATCAGCCATCGGCAATGTTTTCCACCTCGGTCGCATCGCGGCGCGACACGCGGATCGCTTCCTCGGCCGTGGTCTGGCCGTCGCGCACCAGCGCGCGCGCAGCCGACCCCAGGTTCGGCGCATTGAGGAAGGCATGGCGGGCGATCAGCGATTCGTCGCCGCCATCGTTGATCAGGCGGCGGATCGTGTCGTCGACGCGGATCGCCTCGAACACGCCGATCCGGCCCTTGTAGCCGGTGCCATTGCATTCGTCGCAGCCGCGCGCCCGGTAGATGATCGTGCCCGGATCGAAACCCAGCAGGGCGCTCGCCGACTTGTCAGCCTGCACCGGCTCGCGGCAATGCTGGCACAGCCGTCGCACCAGCCGCTGGGCGACAACGGCGCGCAGCGTGGAGGCGAGCAGGAAGGGTTCGACCCGCATGTCGCGCATACGAGTGATCGCGCCGACCGCGTCATTGGTATGGACGGTCGACAGCACGAGATGGCCGGTCAGCGATGCCTGCACCGCGATCTCGGCGGTCTCGCGGTCGCGGATTTCGCCGACCATCACGACATCGGGATCCTGGCGCAGGATCGCGCGCAGCCCGGCGGCAAAGGTCAGGCCGACCTTGGCATTGACCTGGGTCTGGCCGACGCCCTCCATCGCATATTCGACCGGGTCTTCGACGGTCAGGATGTTGCGGCTGCCATCATTCAGGTTGCGCAGGCCGGCATAGAGCGTGGTGGTCTTGCCGGAACCGGTCGGCCCGGTGACCAGGATGATGCCGTTGGGCTCGCTCAGCCCCTCGCGGAAGATGCGGTCGGGCGCGCCGGTCATGCCCAGCAGGTCGAGCGTGATGCCGGCATTTTCCTTGTCCAGGATACGCAGCACCACCCGCTCGCCCGCCCGACTCGGCAGGGTCGATACGCGCACGTCGAGCAGCTTGCCGCCCAGCGTCAGGCCGATGCGCCCATCCTGCGGCACGCGCCGTTCGGCAATGTCGAGCCGCGCCATCACCTTGATGCGGCTGACCACCACCGGCGCGACATGCGGCGGCATGCGCAGCGTCTCGCGCAGCACGCCATCCACGCGCATCCGCACGATCAGGCCCGTCTCATAGGGTTCGATATGAATGTCCGACACGCCCTGGCGCGCGGCCTCGGCAATGATGCCGTTGATCAGGCGGATCGCCGGCGCGTCGTCCGCGCTGTCGAGCAGATCGTCGGCGGTCGGAATGTCGGCGGCCAATATGTCCAGCTCGTCCGCGCCGACGTCGATCGACCCGGCCATGGCGGCGGCACTGCCCTCCATCGCATAATGATCGGACAGATGCCGGTCGAACTGCGGTGCCTCGACAAAGCGCACGTCGAAGCTGCGGGCGAGATGCCGGCGCACCTCCAGCAGCACGCGCGGATCGCTGCCCTCGCGCACCGCGATCGACAGTCGCTCGCCATCCTGCGGCAGCATCACCACGCCATGCTTGCGGGCAAAGCCATAGGGGATGTCGACCGGTCGTGGCGGAAGAACCGACGGCATTACCGTCACATGCTCCTGTTCGCTCACTTCTGCTCTCCGCTTGGCGGCAGGTCGACCGGGCGGACGACGCCGCTCGACTGCCGCACCGTGGGTTCGATGACCTGGACCTGCCCCGGTGCCGGCGAAGTCGCCGGCGAAGCGGCCGGCGCACCGGCCTGCGGTTCGACCAGCATGTCGCCGGGCTGCGGCGCGATCGGCGGCTGCGCGCCCATATAGTCGCGCACCAGCTCGTCGATGGTCGGCTCGCTGTCCGGGCTGCGCTGCAACTGCATGCCGCGCACATAGCCATAGCGCTGCTGGGTCAGGCGCTGCGCATCTTCCTTGGTGCGCAGGATGGTCGGCCGGATGAAGACCATGAGGTTGGTCTTGGTCCGGCTCTTGCTGCGCGACTTGAACAGCTCGCCAATGCCCGGAATGTCGGACAGCAGCGGGATGCGCTCGATCGTCTTGCGCTCATTATCGTCCAGCAGGCCGCCCAGCGCCAGGATTTCGCCGTCATCGACCGTGACCGTGGTCTCGATCTCGCGCTTGTTGATGATCAGGTCGCTGCTTGAATTGCTGACCGGGCCGGCCACGCTCGACACTTCCTGCTTCAGGAACAGCTTGATCGCGCCGCCGGTGTTGATCTGCGGCTTCACCTCCAGCTTGATGCCGACATCCTGGCGCTGGACGGTGCGGAACTGGTTGTCGAAATTCTGGCTCAGCGCCTCGCCGGTGGTCACCGGCACCTGCTGGCCGACCAGGATCGACGCCTTCTGATTGTCCAGCGTCATCACCGACGGCGTGGAAAGCAGATTGCTCTCGGTATCCGACTTCACCGCATTGATGATCGCGCCGAAAATGCCGTTCTTCCCGATCTGGGTGCCAAGGCCCCCGACGATGCCGGTCGCGCTGGCCAGGCTGTCAACCGCCGCCTGGGTCAGGCTGCTGGCCAGGTCGCTGTTGGTCTGCGTCTCGGTCGTCGTGGTCGTGCCGTCGGCCGCCACCACCGTCGTCTTGGTGGTGCCCAGCTTGGTCGCGCCATAGGCGCCTGCAATGGTGATCAGGCTGGGTGAGGCATTGCTGTAATTGGTCGCGGCAAAGCCGGTCGACGTGCTGCCCAGCAGGAACTGCACGCCCAGCTTCTTGGCTGCCGCATCGCTGATCTCGACGATGATCGCCTCCACCAGCACCTGCTCGCGGCGGGTATCGATCTGGCGGATGGTCTCGCCCAGCATGCGCTGCACGTCGCTGTTGGCGGCAACGATGATCGCATTGGCGCCTTCATAGCGGGTGACGATCGCCGGGCCGCGGGTCGAAATGCCACTGCCGCTCGATCCGCTGGAGCCGGCTGCGACCGGTGCCGCCGCCGCGCTGGCCGGAGCCGCGCCGCCGCCAGCGCCGCCGCTGGCGCCCGCCGCCGGCACCGAGGAGGTGACGGGCGAACTGCTCGACTGGCCGATCAGCTGCTGCAACACCGGCAACAGCTTCTCCGCATCGGCATGTTCCAGCCAGTAAACGCGGATTTCCGTGCCGCTCGCCGCCTGACGATCCAGCTCGCGCGCCATATTGGCCAGGCGCGTGACTGTGTTCACATCGCCGCGAATGGCGATCGCATTGCTGCTGTCGATCGGCACCACGCTGGCGGCCGCCGGCGCGCCATTCTCGCCGCCGCCACTCTGCACCAGCGCCTGCAGCGATGTCGCGATCTCGCGCGCACCGGCATTTTTCAACATCACCATCTGGGTCGAGCTGGTGTCGCGATCTACCCGCGCAATCACCTGGCGGATGCGCGCGACATTATCGGCATAGTCGGCAACGACGATGCTGTTGCCGGCGCGATTGGCGGTGACCGTGCCTTCCTTGCTGATCAGCGGGCGCAGCGTTTCCAGCACACTTGCCGCATCGACCGAGCGCAGGCGGAAGACTTCAGTGACGAAGCTGTTGCGGGTCGCTGCCCGGCCCACCGCGCTGGGCTGGCCGGCCGCGCCGTCCGCCGGCTGGATGCGATAGGCGCCACCGGGCGCTGGCACCGCGACCAGCCCATTGGCGCGCAGCGTCGACAGCACGATCTCGAAATATTCCGACTTGGACAGCGGCCGGTCGGTCACCACCGACACCTTGCCCTGCACCCGGTTGTCGATGATGAAGGTGCGGCCGGTGACGCGCGCGGCATCCTGGATGAAGGCGCGGATATCGGCATCGCGCACATTCAGCGTCTGCTGCGCATGTCCGGGAACCGGGGCAGCCAGGACCAGCGCGAGGGCGGCGGAATATTTGAGGATATGTCTGGTCATTGGCCTTGCAATATCAGGTTGATCGGCACGGTGACGGCGCCGCGCTCCACGGTCAGGGACAGGCGTGCGCCGGGCACGATCTGGTTCTGCAATGATGCCAGGTCACCGGCCGATCCGATCGGCTGGCCGTTGATCTGGGTCACGATGTCACCGGCCTGGAAACCGGCATTTTGAAAGCCCGGCCCCTTGGGGCTCAGCACCAGCCCGGTCACCCGGCCATTCTGGGTGCGCGGGGAAAAGCCGATGTCGCGCTTCACCGCATCGGCGCTCGGCGCATCGCGGCCCGGCACCGGCGAGGGCGCACCTTCGCCCGGCGCCATATCCCCCTCGGGCGCGCCGCCCGGCCCACCAGCCGGTCCGCCGGCCGCCGACGCCGGCTGGGACTGGTCGAGGAACACCTGTTCCTCCGCCCCGCCGCGATCGATGGTCACATGATCGAAGAACACCGCCTTCAGCACCACGCCCGGCATGATCTCGTCGCCCACGGCATAGCTGTTCTGGATGCCGTCGGGCGTCGCCAGGATCGCCGATCCCTGCCCCGTCCCCTCGTTCAGCCGCACGCCATAGAGCGTCAGCGCCAGCGAGGTGACGACGCCATTGCCCGCCTGCGGCGCGCCGGTGCGGAAAAAGGGATCGAAGCTGGCGAACAGCGCCTGCCGCGCACTGGCCGACAGTACTTGCGCCTGACGCCCTTCCCAGGGACCAAAGGCACCGACCGGCGTCAGCAACACCCATACCAGCCGGGCCAGCTGCAATGCCAGCACTGCCAGCAACAGCTTCTCGACCAGCCCCAGCCAATCGACCGGCCGCGCATAGCGCCGCCACCCTTGCAACTTGTCGCCGAACGGCACACGCATGAGCCGAAATGTCCCCCTTGGTTCGCCCGCCTGCTAGGCAACTCTTCTTACTGCCAGATGACGTTTATGTTACCATAATATGACAGGTAGCAATGGGGCCGCGACGATGCTTGCATTTCGCAGGGTCAACGATAGCTAGGGCCACGGAAACCGGCCTGCAGCGCCGTCATTCGCGGAAATGCCCATGACCTTGTCCGACCCGATCCTGTCACCGCCCGCCGTACCCGACGCCGATCCGGCCTGGATCGCCAGCCATCCCCGCGTCCAGCGGGTGCCCAGCAAGGATCTCACCCTGTTCATCCAGCGTGATTTCCTGAGCCTTGAGGAATGCGCGCAGGTGATCGCGCGGATCGATGCGGACCGTCGCCCCTCGACCATCGCGGACGCCAATGGCGATGGCTATTTCCGCACCAGCGAGACCTGTGACCTCGACCATGGCGACCCGTTCGTCGCCGCCATCAACGCCCGGCTCGACAGCTTCGCCGGCATCGCCACCCAATATGGCGAACCGATCCAGGGCCAGCGCTATGGCGTCGGCCAGGAATTCAAGGCGCACACCGATTATTTCGAGCCCAAGGGCGCGGACTATGACACATTCTGCGCGGTCGCGGGCAACCGCACCTGGACCTTGATGGTCTATCTCAACGAGCCCGCCGCCGGCGGCGCCACCCGCTTCACGAAGATCGGCAAGACGGTGCAGCCCGAAACCGGCAAGCTGCTCGCCTGGAACAACCGCATCACCCCGGATCGCTTCAACCCCGCCAGCATCCACCACGGCATGAAGGTCCGCAGCGGCGTCAAGCATGTCATCACCAAATGGTATCGCGAACGCCCCTGGGGCTGAAGGCGATGCCCCAGGCGGCGCACATATTTCAGCCGCGCTGGGTGGTTTTCCGCCAGCGGGGTGTGCGTTCGCAACGTCCGCCCTGCAAGGCAACTATGACACCGCCCCACGCTTCGCGCGCAGGGCGGGGTCCTTCTCCCGTCAGAAGTCGACCGTGGCCGAGAGCCAGAGGCGGCGCCCTTCCTGGTTGATCGAATAGGCCGGGGTCCAGGCGGTCACATTGGCCGCAGTCTGATAGGGCACATAGACCGCATAGTCGGTGTCGAGGATGTTGTAGAGCGTCGCCGACAGGCGGAAGGCCGGCGCGACCTGGTAGGAACCGCCCAGGTGGAAGACTTCATAGCTGCGGAAGTCGCCCACGGCCGTCTGCTGGACATTGGCACCGCGATAACGGCTCGACCGCACTTCCGCCCGTGCCCAGACGCTGGCCTTGTCGCCCAGCTTCCAGCGCAGATTGCCGTTCAGCATATGCTTGGGCATGCCGATCAGCGGCAGCCCTTCTTCCGATCCGCTGAGCTGCTCGGTCTCGGTATAGGTATAGTTGGCCGACAGCGACAGGGTGGAGGTCAGCGCGAAACGGGTTGCCACCTCGATGCCGCGGGTGCGGGCCTTGTCGATGTTGATCGACTGGCTGAACATCTCGACATTGGGGAAATTGCCGACATCGACGCAGCCCGGCAGGTTGGGCGCGGCCGAGAACTGGCAATTGGGCACCCCCGGCCCGCTGGCGATCTTGTCGGTGAAATCATTGTTGAACAGGGTGACATTGCCGCTGAAGAAGCCGTCGCCGTCATAATAGAGGCCCGCTTCATAGCTGGTGCTGGTTTCCGGCGTCAGGCCCGGCGATCCCAGCAGCGGCACCCGCCCCTGGCTGCCGAAGCCGATGATGCCCTCGGCAATCTGTTCGACGCGTGGCGTCTTGAAACCGCGGCTGACACCGCCCTTCAGGGTCAGCGCATCATTGATGTTCCACACCGCATAGGCGCGCGGCGACCATTTGTCGCCAAAGGTCGAGTGATTGTCGTAGCGCGCGCCGCCGGTGATGTTGAAGCCGTCGACGACGGTCAGCGTCGCTTCGGCAAAGCCCGCCCACTGGGTGAACTTGAACGGCTCGGGGGCCACGCCCTCGACCATGCGCGCCTTCCAATATTGGCCGCCGACGGTGAAGGCCACCGCGCCCGCCTTGCCGGCAAAGCGGGAATCGATGATGTCGTTGCGCGCCTCCAGCGTGCGCGGGCTGCCCGGCACCGCGCCCGGCGTGCCATTGGGGATCAGGCGGCCGATCGTCTCGGTCTCGTTGCGGGTCAGGGTGGTGTCGAGCTGGCCGAAACCCATGCGCCAGCTGTGCGCGATCACATAATTGCTGCGGTTGAACCGCTGTTCGGGGGCATAGCCGCCCGATCCCAGCGTGCCGAGCTGGCCCCGGCTATTGTCATAGCTTTGTTCATTGCGATCATATTCGAACCACAGGTCATGATCGGCATGGGGCGTCAACGTCAGCCGGCCGCCATAATTATAGATGTCCGATTCCACCGGGTTGCGGCCCAAGGTCAGCGCCGGATCGCCGGGGATCTCGATGTCGGAGCCGGCGCGGTGGAACACGCTGCCGCGCAGGGTCAGGCCGGCCAGCCCCTTGATGATCGGCCCCTGGGCAAAGCCGTTAACCGACTGGATATTGCCAAAGCGGTCATCGCCCTGGATCGTGCTTTCGGCGCTGGCGGTGCCGACCCAGCGATCGCCGACCTTGCGGGTGATGATGTTGACGACGCCGCCCATCGCGTCCGAGCCGTAGAGGGTGGACATCGGGCCGCGCACCACCTCGATCCGGTCGATCGCGGAGAAGGGCGGCAGGAAGCTGGTGGAGGTTTCGCCAAAGCCGTTGGGCGTGACGCCGCCGGGCGCATTCTGGCGCCGGCCGTCGATCAGCACCAGCGTATAGTCGCTGGGCATGCCGCGGATCGAGATGTTGAGGCCGCCGGTCTTGCCCGCTTCGCCGCCGACATCGACGCCCTGCACATCCTGTAGTGCCTCGGCCAGGCTGCCGAACCGTTTTTCCTGCAATTCCTCGCGGCCCAGCACGGTGATGCTGGCCGGTGCCTCGATGATATTCTGTTCATAGCCGGCCGCGGTGACGACGATCGCGCTGGACTGCGCATCGGCGTCGGCATCGGGCGCCTGCGCCTGGGCGGCGACGGGCAGTGCGAGCGCACCGATCAGGGCAGCGCCCCCCAGCAGATGGGCACGCGTCGAGAAGATTGCAGGAAATGGCATTTCAGACCCCCATTGAAATAATAGTGCGACTTAGTCGCATTAGAATTTCACGGGCTGATGTGGAGGAAGAAGGTAGTGGTCAATCAATGATGATATGCCCGGCCGCCTGCGCAACAATTTCTCACAATCGCGACACCGGCGGAGCGCATGCCTCTTCTTTGCGGGACATGTTGGAGCCGCCTGGGCAACATAAGAAGGGTTGCAGACATCATGGTGGCACCCAATATCCGCTTCGACACTCGTCCGCCGCTACGGATCGCCTCCGCTCCCTGCGGAGCGAGCGCCGGGGCGATCCGGATCGGTGCATCCGGGCCTATCGGACAGCTTGCAAGCCGGGCGATCTTGGCCTACGCGCGACCCGTCACCGCCCCAGGTCGGTCCATAAAGCCGTCCGGTGGTGCCGCGCCCGGATTCATACACTTTATGGCATTGGATTTATAATGAGCATCTACCTGGATTATCTGGCCGAAATCGACAGCAGGAAAGTCCAGGGGCTCGCACCCAAGCCGATCGACGACGGCGCCCTCGTCGCCGAACTCATCACCCTGATCCAGGACGCGGGCAGCGAACATCGCGCCGACGCGCTCAAATTCTTCATCTACAACACCCTGCCCGGCACCACCAGCGCTGCGGGCGTAAAGGCCGACTTCCTCAAGAAGATCGTGCTGGGCGACGTCACCGTCGCGGAAATCACCCCCGCCTTCGCGCTGGAACTGCTCAGCCATATGAAGGGCGGCCCCTCGATCGCCGTGCTGCTCGACATCGCGCTCGGCGATGACGCGGCGCTGGCCGTTCAGGCGGGTGACGTCCTGAAGACCCAGGTCTTCCTCTACGACGCCGACATGTTCCGCCTGCGCGACGCCTTCGCCGCCGGCAATGCCGTCGCCAAGGATGTGCTGGAAAGCTATGCCAAGGCCGAATTCTTCACCAAGCTTCCCGAGGTCGAGGACGAGATCAAGGTCGTGACCTTCATCGCCGGCGAAGGCGATATCTCGACCGACCTGCTCTCGCCGGGCAACCAGGCCCACTCGCGTTCGGACCGCGAACTGCACGGCCTGTGCATGATCTCGCCCGAGGCGCAGCAGGAAATCGTGGCCCTGAAGGCCCAGCATCCCGACGCGCGCGTGATGCTGATCGCCGAGAAGGGCACGATGGGCGTTGGCTCGTCGCGTATGTCGGGCGTCAACAATGTGGCACTGTGGGCCGGCAAGCAGCAGAGCCCCTATGTCCCCTTCGTCAACTATGCGCCCGTCGTCGCCGGCACCAACGGCATCTCGCCGATCTTCGCGACCACCGTGGACGTGACCGGCGGCATCGGCCTCAACCTCAAGAACTGGGTCAAGATGACCGGCCCGGATGGCAAGGCGATCCTCAACAATGACGGCAATCCGGTGCTGGAGGAGGCCTTCTCGGTCGCGACCGGCACGGTGCTGAAGATCGACGTCAAGAACAAGAAGCTGACCGACGAGGCCGGCAAGGAACTGGTCGACGTCGCCGCCGCCTTCACGCCGCAGAAGATGGAATTCATGAAGGCGGGCAGCAGCTACGCCATCGTCTTCGGCAAGAAGCTGCAGACCTTCGCCGCCGAGACGCTGGGCATCGAAGCGCCCAAGGTGTTCGCGCCGAACAAGGAAATCACGGTCGACGACCAGGGCCTGACCGCCGTGGAGAAGATCTTCAACCGCAACGCCGTGGGCGTGACGCTGGGCAAGGTGCTGCATGCCGGTTCGGACGTCCGCGTGAAGGTCAACATCGTCGGCTCGCAGGACACCACCGGCCTGATGACCGCGCAGGAACTGGAGGCGATGGCCGCCACCGTCATCTCGCCGCTGGTCGATGGCGCCTATCAGTCGGGCTGCCACACCGCATCGGTGTGGGACAAGAAGGCTCAGGCCAACATCCCCAAGCTCATGAGCTTCATGAACAATTTCGGCCTGATCACCGCGCGCGACCCCAAGGGCGTCTATCACGCGATGACCGACGTCATCCACAAGGTGCTGAACGACATCACCGTGGACGACTGGGCGATCATCATCGGCGGCGACAGCCACACCCGCATGTCGAAGGGCGTCGCCTTCGGCGCGGACTCCGGCACGGTTGCGCTGGCGCTGGCCACCGGTGAAGCCACCATGCCGATCCCGCAGTCGGTCAAGGTCACCTTCAAGGGCCAGATGGCGCCCTATATGGACTTCCGCGACGTCGTCCACGCCACCCAGGCGCAGATGCTCCACCAGTTCGCTGGCGAGAATGTCTTCCAGGGCCGCATCATCGAAGTCCATATCGGCACGCTGCTGGCCGACCAGGCCTTCACCTTCACCGACTGGACCGCCGAGATGAAGGCGAAGGCGTCGATCTGCATCTCGCAGGACGAAACGCTGATCGAGTCGCTGGAAATCGCCAAGTCGCGCATCCAGATCATGATCGACAAGGGCATGGAAAATGCCGCCGGCACGCTCAAGGGCCTGATCGCTCTGGCCGACAAGCGCATCGCCGAGATCCGCTCGGGCGAGAAGCCCGCTCTGTCGCCCGACGCCAACGCCAAATATTACGCCGAAGTCGTCGTCGACCTCGACCAGATCGACGAACCGATGATCGCCGACCCGGACGTCAACAATGCCGACGTGTCGAAGCGCTACACCCATGACACCATCCGCCCGGTTTCCTATTATGGCGGCACCAAGAAGGTGGACCTGGGCTTCATCGGATCGTGCATGGTCCACAAGGGCGACATGAAGATCCTGGCCCAGATGCTCAAGAACATCGAAGCCGCCGAAGGCAAGGTCGAGTTCAAGGCGCCGCTGGTCGTCGCCCCGCCGACCTACAACATCGTCGACGAGTTGAAGGCCGAAGGCGACTGGGATGTGCTCAAGAAGTACGCCGGCTTCGAATTCGACGACAGCCACCCCAAGAACACCGCCCGCACCGAATATGAGAACACCCTCTATCTGGAGCGTCCGGGCTGCAACCTGTGCATGGGCAACCAGGAAAAGGCCGCGAAGGGCGACACCGTCCTCGCCACCTCGACCCGCCTGTTCCAGGGCCGCGTGGTGGAAGACACGGCGAACAAGAAGGGCGAATCCCTCCTCGCCTCGACCCCGCTGGTGGTGCTCTCGACCATCCTGGGCCGCACGCCCAACATGGACGAATATAAGAAGGCGGTGGTCGGCATCGACCTCACCAAGTTCGCCCCGCCCAAGGCGGCCTGATCAACACCGCCACCCGATCGCAGGATCGGGCGGCGGTATCAGGACAGCGATGATCAGAAGCGGCGCGGGACAGTATCCCGCGCCGCTTTTTCATGTGCGGTTGGGGCGATCACCGCTTTGGAAAAACGGTTGCGCGCGTAGCACCGCGGCGTGCGAGCGCATCGTGCTGACAGCCCAGCACTGGATTGGCAAAGGTCTCGGGACAAACCCCAATAGCCATCATATTCTCTTACATTAGGCTTCATGTCGTCCAGTCCATCCCGAACGAGGATAGCAGCATGTCGACCAAGAAGCGTTCGTCCGAACTCAACCGTTACGTCCTGCCGATCCCGGAACGCGTACCGCCCCACGACACGCCGATGAATGCCAAGGAGGCGCAGAGCCCGCCGGCCAAGGAATTTCTCCGCCCGCCCGCTGGCGCCCCCAATGTGCTCATCGTCCTGATCGATGACATGGGCTTTGGTGCCAGCAGTGCCTTTGGCGGCCCCTGCGCCATGCCCAACGCCGAACGGGTTGCGAAGGAAGGCATACGCTTCACCCGCTTCCATACCACCGCGCTCTGCTCGCCATCGCGTCAGGCGCTACTGTGCGGACGCAATCATCACACGGTGAACATGGGCGGCATCACCGAAGTTGCCACCGCCATGCCCGGCAATACCGGCCTGCGCCCCGACACTTGTGCGACGATCGCCCAGATTCTCAAATATAATGGCTACAGCACCGGTGCCTTCGGCAAGATGCACCAGACGCCGACCTGGGAAACCAGCCCGTCCGGTCCGTTCGACCATTGGCCGACCGGCGACGGTTTCGAGAAATTCTACGGCTTCCTGGGCGGCGACTGCAACCAATATGCCCCGCCGCTGGTCGATGGCATAACGCAGATCGAGCCGCCCAAGAGCATCGAGGAGGGCTATCACCTGACCGAGGATCTGGTCGATCAGGTCATCAACTGGACCGGTTCGCTGCAGACCTTCACGCCGGACAAGCCCTGGTTCGCCTATCTGGCCTTTGGCGCCACCCATGCGCCGCATCATGTGCCCAAGGAATGGGTCGATCAGTATAAAGGCAAGTTCGATCACGGCTATAACAAGCAGCGCGACATCACCTTCGCAAAGCAGAAGGAACTGGGCGTCATCCCCAAGGATGCGGAACTGACCGCGCCGACCGAATGGCTACCCGAATGGGACGAACTGACCGACGATGATCGCAAGGTTTCCTGCCGCCTGGCCGAAACCTATGCGGCCTTCGCCACCCATACCGACCATCATGTCGGCCGGCTGCTCGATACGCTGGAACAGCGCGGCGTCTTGCAGGACACGCTGGTCATCTACATTCTTGGCGACAATGGATCGTCGGCCGAAGCCGGCCCCTATGGCACCTTCAACGAAATGGCCTATCAGAACAGCATCGGCATGACGACGGCGGACATCCTGCCGCGCATCGACGAGATCGGCAGCCCCAGCGCCTTCAACCACATGCCGTCGGGCTGGGCGCACGCGATGAACGCCCCCTATCAATGGAGCAAGATCGTCGCTTCCCATTGGGGCGGTACCCGCGTCGGCATGACGATGCGCTGGCCCGAGAAGATCAAGGCCAAGGGCGAAATGCGCCATCAGTTCCATCACCTGATCGACATCGCCCCGACCATCCTGGAACTGGCCGGCGTGCCCGAACCCGATTTCGTCAACGGCATCCAGCAAAAGCCGATGGAAGGCACCAGCATGGCCTATCTGTTCGACGAGCCGGAGGCCGACGATCGGCACAACACCCAATATTTCGAGATCGGCTGCAACCGCGGCATCTATCACGAAGGCTGGACCGCCGTGACCATGCACCGCCTGCCCTGGCCCGACCCGCGCGAAAAGCCGATGGAGATCGAAGACGAGCCGTGGGAACTTTACGGCCCGGATGACTGGACCCAGGCGCATAATATCGCGGACCAGAATCCCGAGATGCTGCGCAAGCTGCAGGACCGCTTCCTGATCGAGGCGACCAAATATAATGTTCTGCCGCTCGACCCGCGCCAGCGCGAACGTTTCGACGCCCGTGTCGCCGGCCGGCCCGACCTGCTCAACGGCCGCACGTCCATGACCTTCCGGCCGGGCATGACCCGGATGAACGAGAATACCGTCCCCAACATCAAGAACACCAATTTCACCGTCACCGCGAAGGTCGAATTGGGCACCGAACCGACCAATGGCGCCATCGTCGCGCAAGGTGGCAAGTTCGGCGGCTGGTGCCTCTATATGAAGGACGGCGTGCTCGCCTATGCCCATAATTGGGTCGGGCTGGAAACCTTCACCGTTCGCGCGGATGAAGCATTGGGCAAAGGCAGCCATGAACTGCTGCTCGACTTCGAATATGATGGCGGCGGCGCCGGCAAGGGCGGCAATGTCACGCTGAAGGCCGACGGCAAGGCGATCGGCAAGGGGCGGGTGGAAAAAACCGTGCCGGCCATCTTCTCCTTCGACGATTTCATGGACATCGGCCAGGATAATGGCGAACCGGTTGTCGAGGATTATGGCCCAACCGGCGGCAAGTTCACCGGAACGATCGAGACCGTGACGATCGATATCAGCGGCGAATCCCATCATGACCATGATTTGCTGCTGAAGGCGAAGCACGCCAAACAGTAAGAGCCGGGCCAGTGAACGGGAATTTCCATCTCGTTCGCTGGCCGCCATTCTGCAGGCCCCCTTTCCTATTCGGCCTTTCCCTGTTCTATCCTGCTTAATGGAACCGCCCTCCTGCCATCCTGCCGCCTGTTGCCATCTGTCGCGTGACGGATGCGTCGATGTCGCTTCGCTGTCGCCTGGCAGGCGCTTGGGACACGCTTCGGCATGACCTGCCCTGCCGTCCAACAGGTGCGTTCCAGGCGCGCGACGCGCGCGTCATGGGGGCGGCACAGGAGCAAAAGGCCCCGAAACCCCGTTTACACTGTGAACTTCGTAGGAGAATCCCACTGGCGCGTCGCGGGTCGGGCCTCTGCCCTCCCCTTGCAGCGCCGTTCCCCATCTCCGCGACGATGGCTGCGCGCCTGCCCGACCGCACGTGCGGCCAGCCTCTTTCCTTTCGCACCCGTCATGGCATGACGGGAACAATGCACGGGGGGAGGATCGCGTGATTACAGCCTATGACAGGAGCATGGCGCCGTTCGACTGGGCGGCGATCCTCTATCTGATCTTCTTTGCCCTCTTATTCCTGGGCGCCCGCTGGTGGAAGCGATCCGGGCGACGGATGCCGCGCTATACGCCGGCTGCGATCCTGCTTGCCGGCCTGTGGTTCGGCGGCCTGCCGCTGGTCGACCAGTTGCGGGTCAGCGCCATGGACATGGACCAGATGAGCGTGACCAAGGGGCGGATCAGCAAGCTGTGGGACATCCGCACGCGCAGCCGGAATACCGAACCCCTCTCCTTCCAGAAGCATCAGACCAATGTCACCCATGGCTTCGACATCGGCGAGGAGAGTTTCTCCTGGCGCGGCGGCAGTCGCTGTCCGGTGGCAACCTTCTGCGGCTTTGCCGGCGGCCCGCCCTATCTGCGCGAAGGGCAGAAAGTGGAAGTAACCTGGTTCGCCGACCCGCTGCGCTTTGGCAAGCGCCGGATCGTGAAGCTGCTCATCGAGAAATGAGCCTGCGCCGTCGATCCCTCAACGCAAAAGGGCGCCCGATCGGGCGCCCTTCCCGTTTCGGCTGTGCCTGACGTCAGAAGGTCGTCGACAGCGAGAAGTTGAAGGTCGTGCCATAATTATAGGCGTTGTAGATGACCTTGTTGGTGCCGTTCGACTGGCTTTCCTCATAGTCGTTGCCCAGGATGTTGCGCACCTCGAACTTGGCGTCGAACTGGCGCCCCGCGACATAGACACCCTGGCGCGCCACGAAGTCCAGGTTGATGCCGGGATGTTCATAGACGTCCGGCTGGTCCTGGTTGGCCAGGCCACGGCTGGTCACGCGCTTGCTGGCATAGGACAGGATCAGCGTCTGCTGCGACAGCCTGTCCTGGTCTTCCAGGCCGAACTGGAAGTTGACCAGATGGTCCGACTGGCCCGTCAGCGGCGAACCGTTGCGGAAATAGTCGGTCGCCAGCGTCGACGACGCGCCGAACACGGCGGTCGTATCACCTTCCTTCACCTTCAGCTTCGACTTGGTGTAGGTATAGTTGGCGATCGTCACCAGACGGCGGGTCGAGAAGAACGCGCTGTCCGACATGGACGACAGGTCGAAATATTTCTGCAGCTCGACTTCGCCACCATAAAGGTCGGCCTTGGGCGCGTTGGCGAAGCTGGTGACGAAATTGTCGCCGTTGAGCGTGATGAAGGTTTCGATCGGGTTGTCGATCTTCTTGAAGAAGCCCGACAGCGAGAAGCGCTGATCCCGCGCGAAATACCATTCATAGCGCGCTTCCGCGTTGAACAGCTTGCTGTCCTGCAGATAGGGGTTGCCCTGATAGCGACGGTTGGTGTCCGGATCGAAGTAGAATTGATAGATCAGCTCGCGGAACTGCGGCCGGGCAATGGTCTTCGACGCGTTCAGGCGCACCTGCATGTCGTCGCGCATCTGCCAGGTCAGCGTGCCGCTGGGCAGCCAGTAATCATTGTCGAGCTGGGTCGACGCCGTGCTGGCGCCCGGCGTGCTGAACACCTGGATCGGCGACACGGTCAGCTTGGCCGTTTCGTAACGCACGCCCGCGTCGAGCGACAGGTCATCCAGGATCTGCCAGTTCAGCTTGCCATAGCCGGCATGGTTCTTGAGCGTCGCACGGAAGGCGGGATTGCCTTCGTTGGTCTCGATCAGGCTGATGTCATAATAGTTGACGATGCCCGGCGCCAGCAGCAGGTCAGGGCGCAGCACGCCCACGCCCTCGGGCATGTCGCTCGACGCGCGGAACTGGAAGTCGCGGCGCGAGCTGGTGCGGTTGGTGTCGACATAAGCATAGCCGGCGGTCAGCGCCATGTCGGCCGACGGCTTCCAGGTCAGGTCCGCGCCGCCCGACCACAGATCCTCGTTGAGGTCGGAGAAGCTGACCGTCGCGGTCTGGCCGGTATTGCCGTTCAGACGGTTGACGAACAGATTGCCATAGGGGTCGGCCGCTGCATTGGTGCGGATATATTCGAACGACAGTTCATAGGGGGCTTCGCGCTGCGAATTGGCGAAGCCGCCGCGCACGTCTAGGCTGAACGCCGGGCTCAGCTTGAACTCGCCCACCACCTGCGTGTCGATCAGCTGGCGCTCATACCAGGCGGTATCCTGCTCCATGATGTCCGACGTCGGCTGGGTCTGCGTGTTGCCCAGGCCCATGCGGGTGTGCTTGAGCGTGTCGCGGATATAGAGGTTGGTCCAGCGGATCTTGTTGTCGCCAAACTCCAGGCCCAGGCCCAGCAGGCCGTTGACGACGATGCGATTGTCGGTGGTGACGCGCTGGAAATCCGAATTGAGCGCCGACAGGTCGGGCGTGATCGAATTTTGCTGGCGCTGGTCGCGCGTGGTCCACTTGTTGCTGTAGCCCGCAGTGGCGATCAGGCCCAGGGTCGAACCACCCAGGTCGAACGAGGTGCCGCCCGAGATGGTCGCCGAATAATTGGGGTCGAT
Source organism: Sphingobium sp. IP1 (assembly GCF_002708645.1). NCBI lineage: Bacteria > Pseudomonadati > Pseudomonadota > Alphaproteobacteria > Sphingomonadales > Sphingobiaceae > Sphingobium > Sphingobium sp. IP1. Next base: position 2,294 of record NZ_NOIW01000077.1, on the reverse strand, counting down.
ATCCTTGATGCGCTGGACGGTGCCCTTGCTGAAGCGCACCATTTCCGCCGCGATCGCAGTGCTGTCGACATTGCCCGAACTGATCCGTTCGCCGCTGGCGAAGAAGGCGGCGAGCGCCGGCGGAATGTCGCGGCTGCCATTGTCGAAGCCGGTCCAGTCGCTCTTGCTGCCATAATAGCTATAGCCCATCTGATAGGTGGTTTCGGTGTTGGCACCGATACCGCCGCTGATCGTCAGGAAGCTTTCCGCCGGCACCGCATTGGTCGTCAGGTTGATGACGCCGCCGCCGAACTCGCCGGGATAATTGGCCGAATAGCTCTTCTGCACCATCGACGATGAGACGATGTTGGTCGGGAACAGGTCCAGCGGCACGACGCGCTTGAGCGGCTCGGGGCTGGGCAGCGGCGAACCGTTCAGCAGTGCGAGCGAATAGCGATCACCGAGGCCGCGGACATAGACATAGCCGTTGCCGACCACCGACAGGCCGGTGACGCGGCCCAGCGCGCCGGCAATATTGCCGTCGCCCGTCCGGGCGATATCGGCCGAAGACAGGACCGAAACCACCGCCGGAATATTCTTCTGGACGTTGGCACTGCGGCGGCCGGTGACGATGATGTCGGAACCGGGGACCGAAATGTCGGGCGCAGCTTCCGGATCCTCGGCAGTCGAACGACCGGCAGCGGCAGCAGGATCGGCCGCCTGCGGGTCGGACGTGGTGGCATCGGCGGGCGCGGGCACTTCCTGGGCCAGCGCGGCCGGCGCGACCAGCGCAGTGGAAAGCAGCAGCAGGCCCGCGAACTTGAGCGGCGTCGCCATCGAATATCCCCTAGATAAGGTCATTGCACGTTTCGGGGCGGGATGCGGCCGATCATGGCCCCCCCCCGCCCCGCATCAGGTCCGTCCCGTCTTAGAGCGGGATCGAGGTGCAGGCGCGGCGCGCGGTGCTGGTGCTGTCAAACGGCGCGTAGGCCGAGTTGCAGGTCCAGCCGGCGAACCAGGTGTCGTTGGCGTCCTTGACCGCGCCGACATAGGTCGTCGTGTCGAAGAAGCTGTCCAGCGTCTTGGCGTCGATCGCGGTGGCGGCGGTTTCGGCCGCACCGTTGATGAACACCGCGCTCAGCGAGGCCGTGTAGGCATCATTGTTGTTGTTGCCGCTGAAGATGGCAGCGACATCGGCGGCGGTGTAGGCGGTCGCGCCGCTGCCCGAACCGATATACTTGGTCGCGTTGCACTGCATCAGGACCGAACGGGCGGTCAGCGTGGCGCGGGTCGAAGCGGTGCCGGTGCCATGCAGGCGGACGCACTCGTTGTTCGGCGACACGACGATGCCGTTCACCAGCGACAGATCGCTGTTGCCGCGGTTCAGGATCGAGGCCTGGTCATTGGCTTCGTTGTTGCTGCTGACCTGCGACTGGATCGCGGTGAAGTTGGCAACGATGGTGTTCTGGCGCGGGGTATCGCTTTCCAGACCATTGCTGTCGATTTCCATCAGCGCGTCGCCCTGGCCCGGACGCTGCACGATCAGCACATATTGGAAGCGACCCTGGATGCCGGTGTCGGCGTCGAGGCTGTCATCATCCGCGCCGGTGGCGATATAATGCTTCATGCGCACGGTGCCGCCGAAGAATTCCGCGCCGTCGTCCGAGCTGTTGAAGCTCTGGATATAGTCCAGAGTGGTGCCGCTGCCGATACTTTCGCCGGTCAGCGCCTGCAGTTCGGTGTTGGCGCCCAGAACATAGCCCGAATAGCGGATCTGGACATATTTCATGGTGCCGGCATTGTAGGCGTCGTCACGACCGCCAAAGGTCGCCGGATCGGCCGAACCTTCGGTCTGGCGTTCGCAAGTGTCGGCGCCAACCGAACCGCTGTTGCAGTCGGTGGTGCGCGCACGGCCCATCAGCACGACGCCGCCCCACTGGCCCATCGACGTTTCGGTCGAGTTGCCGTTGATATTGTCGCGGCTGGTGAAGATGATCGGCGAGGTCGCGGTGCCGACGGCGTTGATCTTGTTGCCGCGGTTGACGGCCAGCCAGCTGGTGCCGGTGCCGCCATAGACGATGACGCCCGGCTCGATGGTCAGGGTAACGTTGGTGTCGGCGGTCAGCTGACCGTTGGTCAGGCTGAAGCCATTGGCGGTGGTGCAGCCCACGGTCGAGCTGGTGACCGGCGCCGAGGTGGTGGGCGCAGCGAAGCCGCTGTCGCAGCCGACGTCGACGCGGCCCTTCATCTGATAGACCAGACCGGCGATCTTGGGCAGGGTGATGCTCTTGGCGATGATCGAGGGCAGCGTGCAG
>NZ_NOIW01000076.1:0-26129 GCF_002708645.1 Sphingobium sp. IP1 | reverse complement strand
CACGGGTGAGAAAGCATTTTCAGTGCAGATATCTGCCCATCAATTTCGCATGATGTGCAGAAATTTGCACATGACGCGCCAGCGCGATATGCAGGGGCATGGACGGCGCCCGCTTCCCGACTCGGATCCTGTGGATCGCCCTATTCCTAGGCGTGGCCGGCGGCCTGCTCTGGCTGTCGGGCGAGGTCGCCGAGCGCAATGCCATCGCCCGCTTGAGTGCGGAGACGCGCGGCGCCGCAATCCTGCGCCAGGCCTATCTCAAGAGCGAGATAGAGCGATTCCGGCTGTTGCCCATCGCCCTGTCCGATGACAGCGACCTCGTCGCCGGCCTCACCGGATCACAGGCCGCGCTGCGCGCGCTGGACGGCAAGCTGGAGGCGCTCGCCCGCACCACCGGCGCGGCGCAAATCTATGTGCTCGACGCGTCGGGCCGCACCGTCGCATCGAGCAACTGGGGCAGCGAACGCAGCTTCGTCGGCCAGGACTATTCCTTCCGCAACTATTTCAAGCTCGCCGCCGCCCATGGATCGGGCGCGCAATTCGCCCTCGGCACGATCAGCGAGCGGCCCGGCATGTATCTGTCGCGGCGATCGCGCGGCGGCGGCTATGTCGTGGTGAAGCTGGAATTTGACGGGATCGAGCAGCAATGGGCGCGGCTGGGCGAAATCACCTTCATCACCAGTCACGAAGGCATCATCCTGATCACCAGCCGCCCCACCGCGCCGCCGCCTGCTGTGGCAATCGGTCGCGGCCGGCGAACCGGGCTGGCAGCTCAACATGCTGACGCCGTTGCATGGCGTGGAAAGCTTCGTGCGCACGGTGCGGCTGGCGACCCTGCTGCTGCTGCTGCTGCTCGCCGGCGGCATCTGGATATTGCGCGAGCGTGCCCATCGCCGCGCCGAACGGGCCGCCATGGCCGCCGCCCGCACCAGCGAACTGGAGGCGATGGTGACGGCCCGCACCCGCGAACTACGGCGCGAGATGGAGGAGCGCGCCGCCAGCGAGACGCGCGCCGACACGCTGCGCGAAGGGTTGCGCCAGGCCAATCGCCTGGCATCGCTGGGCCAGATCACCGCCGGCATCGCCCATGAAACCGCCCAGCCGGTCGCCGCGATCCGCAGCTATGCCGCCAATGGGCGGTTGTTAATCGAGCGCGGCGATAGTGAAGCGGCGGCCGAGAATATGGCGGCGATCGAACGGCTGACCGACCGGATCGGCAAGGTCACCGCCGAACTGCGCGGTTTTTCGCGCAAGGCGACCGGCGCGATCGATGCCATTCCGCTTGCCGGGCCGATCGAGGGCAGTGTGCTGATCCTCAAATCGCGGCTGGCGCGGGTCGACCTGCACCTGCCCGACCTGCCGGACGACCTGCGCGTGATGGCCGACACGATCCGGCTGGAACAGGTGCTGGTCAATCTGCTGCAAAATGCGCTGGAAGCGCTGGAGGGCGTGGCCGCGCCAACCATCCGCCTCTCGGTCGCGCTCGATGCGGAGACGGTGCTGCTGTCGGTGATCGACAATGGGCCGGGCATCGATCCGTCGGTGCAGGGCCAGCTTTTCACCCCCTTCGTCACCAGCCGCCCATCGGGTCTCGGGCTCGGCCTCGTCATCGCCAGCGACATCATGGCTGACATGGGCGGGTCGCTGCGCCTGCTGCCCAGCGAGGCCGGCGCCCATTTCCAGCTGAGTTTGAAACGCGCATGACCGACATGCCCCCGCGTCCGATCGCCCTGGTCGACGATGATGATGATTTGCGCGCTGCCATGGCGCAGACGCTGACGCTGGCGGGCCATGAGGTGCGCGCCTTCGCCCGCGCCGCCGACGCGCTGGCGGCGATCGATGCGGACTTTCCCGGCGTGGTGGTCAGCGACGTGCGGATGCCGCACATGTCGGGCATCGACCTGTTCCGGGCGCTCCATGCCCGCGACGCGGAACTGCCGGTGATCCTGGTCACCGGCCATGGCGATGTGCCGATGGCGGTGGATGCGCTCAAGGCCGGCGCCTGGGACTTCCTCACCAAGCCCTTCAATCCCGACGCCCTGGTCGCATCGGTCGCGCGGGCGAGCGAGAAGAGGCTGCTGGTGATCGAGAATCGTCGCCTGCGCGCGATGGTCGACACCGCCGTCGCCTCCCCGCTGATCGGCCATTCCCCGGCGATCGAGCGGCTGCGCGACATGGTGGCGACGCTGGCCGACACCAATATCGATATTTTGGTCGAGGGCGAGACCGGCACCGGCAAGGAACTGGTCGCGCGCATGATCCATCAGCGCAGCCGCCGCGCCAGCGCCCAGTTCGTCAGCATCGCCTGCGCCGCCGTGCCCGATACGATCGCCGAGACCAGCCTGCATGGCGAGAGCCTGGCCGGGCGCGCGCCGCTCGGAGGGCGGCTGGCCCGCGCGCATCAGGGCACCTTGTTCCTGGACGATGTCGACCAGTCCGGCCCGGCGCTGCAGGCGCATCTGATCCAGTTTCTGGAGGACCGGCTGGTCCGCCCGGTCGGCGCGCGCGAACCCCAACCAGTGGACCTGCGCGTGATCGGCTGCATGACGCAGCAGGGGCAGACGGCGGCGATCCAGCCGGCGCTGCTCTATCGGCTGGCGGCGGTGCGGCTGCACATTCCGCCGCTGCGCGAACGGCGCGAGGATATTCCGCTGATCTTCGCCCATCTGCTCGATGCCGCCGCCCGCCGCTTCCGCCGCGCGGTGCCGCCGGTCAGCCGCGCGGTGCTGGCCCATCTGCTGGACCATGACTGGCCCGGCAATGTCCATGAACTGGGGCGGCTGGCCGAGCGGCTGGCGCTGGGACTGGAACAGGAATCGGTCTCCGACGGCGCGACGCTGCCGCTCGACGCGCGCATGGACGCGTTCGAGCGCATGGCGATTATCGAGGCGATCCAGGCCACCGGTGGCGACATGGGCCAGGCGATCGAGCGCCTCGGTCTGCCGCGCAAGACCTTCTATTATCGGGTCCGGCGACTGGGCATCGATTTGCGGAAGCTGCGCGGGCTGGATGGATAGGGCGCCAGCCACATGACAGAAATGTAATGTTTGATATGTTGTAACATCATGGACATGTTTTTAGAGAGGCGAGGCAGCCTCCAGCGCGACCGAGCAGGGCGTGGAGGTCAGAATAATGTCGCTCCATCCACCTCGGGGGATCCAAGTCCATGCAATTCCAGTTTCTCGCCGGCTGCGCGCTTGCCGTTCTCGGCGTTTCGACAGCCGCCCATGCGCAAACCGCATCGGATGACGCCGCCGACGGCTATCACCAAGCAGCCCGTTCCGACATCATCGTCACCGGCATATTGCCGACCCGCCGCCAGGACATGCTGTCCAGCGTCGCCGTGGTCGAAGGCAAGGATCTGACCCAGGCGATCCGCCCGTCGATCGGCGAGACGCTGGAACATCAGCCGGGCGTATCCGCCACCTCCTTCGGCCCCAGCGCCTCGCGCCCGGTATTGCGCGGCCTGCAGGGCGAACGCGTCAAGATGCTGACCAACAGCCTGTCGACCGTCGACGTGTCCAACACCTCGGTCGACCATGCCGTGGTCGTCAATCCGCTGCTCGCCGAGCGTATTGAGGTGCTGCGCGGTCCGCAGTCGCTGCTCTACGGATCGTCGGCGATCGGCGGCGTCGTCAACGTCATCGACAAGCGTATCCCCACGGCCATCCCGGATGAGCCGGTCCATGTCGATGCGATCGGCACCTATGGCTCGGCCGCGGACGAGCGTTCGGGCGCGGCCTCGGTCGACGTGCCGCTATCGGGCGGCTGGGTCGCCCATGCCGATGGCAGCTATCTCAAGAGCGACGATGTCCGCATCGGCGGCCATGCCCTCACCCCTGCCCTGCGCGATCAGGCGCTGGCATCGAGCCTGCTTCCCGCCGAACCGGCGGAAGAAGGCGAGGAAGCGATCGACTTTGCCGGCAATGCCGCGGTCAAGGGCAAGCTGCCCAATTCGGCGGCCAAGACCTGGACCGCCGGCGGGGGCATCGCCTATATCGGCGACACCGGCAATATCGGTATTTCCTACGACCATTATGACAGCCTCTATGGCGTGCCGATCCGCTTCGCGACCCAGCCGGGCGACGAACAGGAAGCCCCGCGCCTCAGCATGAAGCAGGACAGCGTCAACCTGCGCGCCGAAGTGACTGGCGACGGCAATGTGCTGGACAAGGTTTCGCTGCGCCTGGGCTATGCGGACTATACCCATGCCGAACTGGAAGAAGATGGCTCGGTCGGCACCGCCTTCTTCAGCAAGGGCATGGAAGCCAGGCTGGAACTGACCCAGGCCAAGCATGGCGCCTGGCGCGGCGCGACCGGCGTGCAACTGTTCAACCGCGACTTCAACGTGATCGGCGAGGAAGCCTTCCTGCCGAAGAATTCGACCACGCAGGTCGGCGTCTTCACCCTGCAGCAGCTCGATTATGGCGCGCTCAAGTTCGAGCTTGGCGGCCGCTACGAACATACCAGCCTGACCGCCAATCCGCTGGAGGATCAGGAGCAGTTCTTCGCCGGCCAGCGCAGCTTCGACGCCTTCTCCGGCTCGGTCGGCGCCTCCTATGGCCTGACCGACAGCTGGCGCATCGGCCTCAACCTGTCGCATACCGAACGTGCGCCGGCGGCGGAAGAATTGTTCGCCAACGGTCCCCATGCCGGCACCCAGGCCTATGAGGTCGGCAATCCCGACTTCAATCTGGAAAAGGCCAACAGCGTCGAGGCGATCCTGCGCGGCAGCGGCGACAATTACAGCTTCGAGGCCTCGGCCTATCACACCTGGTTCTCGAACTTCATCTATGAGGATCTGACCGGCGAGGAAGAAGATGGCCTGCCCGTCTACGCCTTCAACCAGGCAGATGCCCGCTATTATGGTTTCGAGGTGCAGGGATCGCTGACCCTGGCCAAGCTGGGCGACGGCAAGATCGTCGCTGATGGCCTGGCCGACTATGTCCATGCCAATGTGAAGAGCGTCGGGCCGACACCGCGCATTCCTCCGCTCCGCCTGCTCGGTGGCCTGGCCTATCAGGCGACCAAGTTCGACCTGCGCGGCGAAGTCGAGCGCGTCAGCAAGCAGGACCGGGTCGCCGAGTTCGAGACCACGACGCCCGGCTACACCATGGTCAATGCCGAGCTGAATGTTCGTCCCTGGGGCAAGGAGCGTCCGCTCAGCTTCGCCCTGTCGGCCAACAATATCTTCGATGTTGCCGCCCGCCGGGCCTCCTCCTTCCTCAAGGACTATGCCCCGCTCACCGGCCGCGACATCCGCGTGACCGCGCGGGTCAGCTTCTGATTTGGAAGAACCGGGGCGGGTCGACCGCCCCGGTTCATCGGGCTCAATTCTCCCTGAGCACAGGATAGAGATGATGATAGGGGCTGCGATCGGGCAGCCGGGCCGACAGCCAGTCGAGCCGTGCGTCGCCATCGGCCGCAAATGTAGCATCAGCGGCCAGTTTCGCCTCGAACGCGGCGCGCAACTGCGGGTCGGCGGCCAGCAGCGCCTCGGCGATCGGCGCCCGCACGAAATCCTCCGCGCCTGATGGCGCGGCCAGGATTTCCGGGAAGAAGCCCCAGGCGAGGAAACTGTCCTGGCTTTCCGGCTCCAGCAGCGCGGCCGCCAGCAGGCCGAGCGGCTGGTCGGACTGCACCCGCACCATGCCGACGGGCAGCGTTTCGGTCACCGCTTCATGGACCAGCTTGGTATCCAGCGGGATACGCGCGTCGCGCACCGACATCGATTGCGGGTCGACCAGCCGCGCCCGATCGAGCGTCAGCGTGCGCGGCGCGTCCAGCACCTCATAACGGATACCGTGCAGCATCAGCCGGTCGATCACCTCGGCCTGCCCGGCTGGCACCCACCATGCCTTGGGCAGGCGCACCGTCTCGACCGGTTCCTGGCCGATGATCGGCATCCGCCAGTCGACCTGGCGGCCCAGCCATTTCTGTTCCTTGCGTCCACTCGCCGGCGAGACATAGGTGTCGAAGGCAATGCCCTTGAACCGCTCGACCCAGCCGATCGGCTGCGCAGCGGGCTTCCACCGGGTCAGCATTTCGGCGGGGCGCGATGCCCGGTCGCTGGCCTTCGCCTGCACAATCGCTCCGGCATCCTGCCCGGCCAGTTTAAGCGCCGCCTCCAGCAGCACATAGGTGCCCAGCACCCGTTGGCGATAGGGCTTCATCATATGGTTTTCGACCAGCACGGTCGGAACGCCGATGAAATCGCCATAGCCGGTCGAATAGCGCGGCCCTTCGGGCGCCTGGCGGATGCCCTTGGTCGGCTCGCGTGTGTCGATCGGGCTGGGATAGATGGTGGGGACATGCCCCGCCTTTTCCAGCGCCGCCGTCACGCTCGGCCCGAAGCGGCCCTGCAGCCAGTCGGCGGTGGCGCGATGATAGGCATAGCGGCCCCAGCCGGCATAGGTGAAGGTGATGTCATATTGCATGTCGAAGCCGTCGCTGACATGGCAATCGACATAGAGGATCGGGTCGAGCCGGCGCAGCAGGCCGATCATCGCCCGGCTTTCGGGCGCGTCCGCTTTGGAATAGTCGCGGTTCAGGTTGATGTTGCGGCTATTGCCGACATAGCCCTTCTCCGCCGGACCGCGCAGCGCCGGGAAGTTCCAGCGGCTCATCTTCTCATGACCGTCGATATTATAGACCGGCACGAACACCAGATCGACCTTGTCGAGCAGCCCGTCCTTGCCGCGCAGCGCGATGTCGCGCAGCAGCATCAGGCCGGCATCCTTGCCGTCAATCTCGCCCGCATGGATGCCCGCCTGCACCAGCACGACCGGCTTGCCTGGCCCGCCCTTGCTGGCGCGGACGAGCAGCATATCGCGCCCTTCGCCCGTGCGGCCGAAGCTTTCCAGGCTGATGAGGGGCGAAGCGGCATCCAGTCGCTTCAACCACGCCGTAACCTCGTCATAGCGCGGCGTAGTGGCGAAGCCTGCCTGTTCGGCCGGGGTGATCCAGGGATCATCCTTGCCGACGACCAGCTTTTCGCTCGCCCCCGACCAGGGCAGCGTTGGCGGTATCACCGAAGCGGGCAGCCCCGGCAGCGGCGCCTCAGTCGGCGGCTGCGCGATGGCGGTGCCCGCGACACACAAAGCGGCGGCGCCCAGAAGGCGCGTCATCGTCTTGCTCATGTCTCTATCCTTCCGGCTCAGAAGCGGGCGCGCACGCCGACGGTGGCGGTGCGCGGCGTGCCCGGCTGCACCCAGACCGAGCTATAGCTGCTGGCATACCATGTCTCGTCAAACAGGTTGCTGATCGTCCCGAACAGCTCGACACCCTCGATCACATCGACGCTACCGAACAGGCGGAACAGGGTGTGCGACGGTAGGGTGAAGTCCGTGCCCGTCTCGCCCAGCCGTTCGCCGACATATTGCATGCCCGCGCCCAGTTGCGCAGCCCGCCCGCCGACATCGAAATGCTTCGCGACCTGAATGTTGAGATTGTGGTCGGGAATGTTGATCAGCCTGTCGCCCGGCAGGATCTGGGTGGCGAAATTGGGATCGTTCACCGCTTCCCGCGCCTCGGCATCGGTATAGGCGTAGCTCAGCACGATATCGATGTCGCCGGGCAGATGGCCGTTCACGTCCAGTTCGATGCCGCGGCTCCGCGCCTTGCCGATCGCAACGGAAAAGCCGGGATTATTATTGTCGCTGGCCAGCACATTATCCTTGGTCAGCTGATAGACGGACAGGGTGCCGGTCAGCGCGCCGCCGAGCGCGGTCAGCTTGACGCCAGCCTCGATCGACTCACTCGTTTCCGGGTCGAAGATATTGTTGAAGAAATCCGCGCCGACATTGGCGCGATAGCCCTGGCCATAAGCGGCATAGAGGGTGATCGGATCGCTGAGGTCATAGACGATGCCGGCCTGCGGGCTGAACCGCTCATATTTGCGGCTGTTGTAACGGTTGGCCTCCGGAAGGGTGCGATTATCGACCTTCAGCGTCAGATTGTCATAACGGCCGCCGATGCGGATCTGGAGCCGATCGGTCAGTTCGATCTGGTCCTGCACATAGAAGCCAAAGCTGCGCTGGGTATCCAGACGATTTGTCAGCACCGACGTCGCAGGCAGCGGATATTGGCCATAGACCGGATTGTCGATGTCGATGACATAGCCGGCCTGGTCACTGGGGTTGGTGCTGACAGCTGGCGGGCGGAAGCGCGTGAAATAATTATCATATTCGAACTGGTCGAAATCGCCGCCGATCAGCACGCGATGGCGCAGCGATCCGGTCTCGAACTTGCCGGCGATCTCGGCGCGGACCACGCTATGTTCCGCATCATAGCGACGCGAGCGGCGCTGGCGCGACAGGGAATGGCCGTCGACATAGAGTTTCTGACGCGACGCGGTCTGCTCCGCGTCGGACGAAAAACCGGTCAACAGCGTGTCGCGATGGCTGGCCCCGACCAGCAGGCTCCAGTCGTCATTGAACTGATGGTCGAGCCGCAACTGGTGGCCGGTGGCGCGGGCCACCGTGTCGCCATCGCCTGGCTCGCCCAGGAAGCGCGAGCGCGGCATGGTGTCGAAATCATTGTTCAGCACGACGATGCCGCGATCAAACGGGACTTCCACGCGGGTCCATTCGAAATCATAGGTCAGGCGCGTCCGATCGCCCAGCGCAACGCCGATCGAGGGCAGGAAGCCCCAGCGCTTTTGCGACACATAGTCGCGGAACGTGTCGCCCTTCTCATAATAGCCGATCAGCCGCGCGGTGACGCCATCGGTCAGCGCCAGATTGGCGTCGGCTTCGGCGCGGAACCGGTCATAGCTGCCATATTGCAGCGATCCGCTGCCGAAGGTCCGGCCGATTTCGGCCTGCTTGGTGACGAGGTTGATCGTGCCGCCCGGCTCGCCGCGCCCGATCAGCGCCGCCGCCGGCCCTTTCAGCACCTCGACCCGCTCGATCCCGGCCACGTCGCGCTGGCCGCCAAAGCCGCGCCCGGCGTTGAAGCCATTGACCAGGTAGCCGCTCGGCAGATTTTCATCTCCGGCAAAGCCGCGAATGGCGAAACTGTCCCACAGCCCGCCCAGCGTATTCTGGCGCGCGACCGAGGCATTCATGTCCAGCGCGTCGGTCAGGCGCAGGATATTATTCTGCTGCAGCGTCTCCGCGTCGATCTCGGTGATCGCCTGGGGAATTTCCTTCACGGAGAAATCCCCGCGATAGGCCTGGCGCACGCCGTCGACCGTGATGGCACCCTCGCCCTCCGGCACATGATGAACCGCGTCGCCGGTCTGCGCCTGGGCTGGAAGCCAGGCCAGGACGGCGGCCAGCGGCAGCGCGCGGGCGATGTGATGGAAGCGACGGGAACGGACGGGCGCAGCGCAGGCGCGCGGCAGGAACTGGATCGACATATTTTCCCCTGAATGAAATGAGACGAAATCTCATCCGCCGTCGCCCCTAGGATAGGCCCGTCGCACCCGTCAATGGAAATGTTATATTATTTCATTGACAGATTGCTGCATCACCGAAATGGTCCGGCGCAACAGCCAAGGAGCCTTGCCCCCATGTCCCTGACCGCCACCGGCCAGCCCATAATATTGTCCGACGTCAACCTGTCCTATGGCAGCCAGCCTGTGCTGCGCGGCCTGACCCTGCATGTCGATGCCGGCGAAATCTATGCGCTGCTCGGCGGCAATGGCGCGGGCAAGTCGACCACCATGTCGACCCTGCTGGGCTTTGCCCGGCCCGACAGCGGCACGGTGCTGGTGGCGGGCCATGACCCGGCGGCGCAGCCCGACAAGGCGCGCGAGCAGATCGCCTATGTCCCCGAAAATGTCGCCCTTTACGAGCATCTGACAGCGCGCGAAAATGCCGCCTATCTGCTGGCACTGGCCGGCCGCCACCCGGCCTTGCAGGAGATTGACGGTGCGTTCGAGGCGACCGGCCTGCAGGCATCGGCCTGGGACAAGCGGCTCGGCGGCTTTTCCAAGGGGATGCGGCAGAAGGTGGCGATCGCCATCGCCCTGCTGCGCGAAGTGCCGGTATTGCTGCTCGACGAACCCTCTTCCGGCCTTGACCCGCGCGCGACCGCCGATTTCAACCGACTGGTCCATGATGTCGCGCGCAAGGGCGCGGCCGTGCTGATGGTCACTCACGACCTGCTGTCGGCGGCCGACATTGCCGACCGGATCGGCTTCCTCGAATCCGGCCGGATCGTCGACGAGGCATCGGCACAGGGTACGGACCGCTTCGACGTGCGCGACCTGCACCGCAAATTCGCGCGGGAGGCTGTCACCGCATGAGCGCCATCACCCTGATCGCACGCGACGAAATGCGGCTGATGCGGCGCAACCGCGTCGCCGTCATCGCCTTCGCGCTGCTCGTCCTGCTGACGCTCGCCGCCGCCCTCATCAGTTGGTCGCACCAGAGCGGCATCGCCGAAACCCGCGCCCGGTTCCAGGCCCAGGCCGCCGAGGCGTTCGAGGCGCAGCCCGACCGCCACCCCCATCGCATGGTCCATTTCGGCAATTTCATCTTCCGCCCGCTGCCACCGCTCGCCGCCTTCGATCCCGGCGTCGATGCCTTCACCGGCAACAGCATCTTCCTGGAAGGTCATCGCCAGAACAGCGCCAATTTCGGCGATGTCCGCCAATCCTCGCTGCTGGTCCGCTTCGGCCAGCTCACCCCGGCCTTCGTACTGCAGGTGATTGCGCCGCTGCTGCTGATCTTCCTTGGCTATGGTACGGTCGCGCGCGAACGCGAACGCGGCACGCTGGGCCAGATGCTGGTGCAGGGCGTGTCCGCCCGCGCGCTCGTCATGGGCAAGCTGCTGGCGCTGGCCATGGTCGCCGCGCTGGTCGGCCTGCCGGCGCTCATCGCCTTCCTGCTGATCGCGGGCCAGCCCGGCGCGCTGGCCGGGCCGATGGCGGTGATCGCACTTGGCTATGGCGCCTATCTGGCGCTCTGGTCGATCATCGTCATCCTCGTCTCCGCGCTGGTAAGGCGCGGCCGCGACGCACTGCTCGCACTGCTCGCGCTCTGGGCGGTGCTGGTGATCCTGCTGCCGCGCGTGGCACCCGATATTGCGGCGCAGGCCCATGGCCTGCCCACCCGCCTGGAAACCGACATCGCCATCCAGCAGGATCTGCATCGCCTTGGCGACGCGCATAATCCCGACGATCCCTTCTTCAACGCCTTCAAGCAGAAGGTGCTGCGCCGCTATGGCGTCGACAAGGTAGAGGATCTGCCGGTCAACTATAACGGCCTGCTCGCGGTCGAGGGCGAGAAGCTGACATCGGGTCTGTTCGACGCCTATGCCGATCGCAGCTTCGCGATCCAGCAGGCGCAGAGCCGGCTGACCGACGGCTTCGGCATCATCAGCCCGGCTATCTCGCTGCGACAATTGTCGATGGCCGCGGCGGGCACCGATCTGGCCGGCCATCGCCGCTTCCTCGCCCAGGCTGAAGCCTATCGCTACGCCATGGTCCAGCATCTCAACCAATTGCAGGCCGATGCCGTCAGCTATGCCGATGACAAGGCCAAGGATGCCGGCGCCGACCAGCGCAAGCGCATCTCCGCCGACCATTGGCAGGCGATCCCGCAATTCCGCTTCATCGCGCCGACCGCCGGCGACCTGGTGACGGCCAGCCTGCCCGGCCTGGGCCTGCTGCTCGCCTGGCTGGTACTCGCGCTGCTGGCGCTGCTGCCCGTCGCCCGCCATCTTCAGAAAGCCCGCCCATGACCCTCCTCACCCATGAACTGCGCCTGCTGCTGCGCTCGCGCATGGCGCTGCTGGCGCTGCTGCTGGTCGCCCTGCTCGCGATCGCCTCGGTCGCTGCCGGCATGGCCGAAGTCGCCCGGCAGCGCGCCGTCATCGCCCGCATCCAGCCGAAACAGGCTCAGGATATCGCGGCCGTCGCGCAATGGGCCGGCAAGACACAGGATCCCGGCAACGCGGCCTATTACAGCTTCCATGCCACCTGGGATGCGCCCGCGCCGCTCGCCTTCGTGGCGCTCGGCCTGCGGGACGTCGCACCTTACATCTTGCGTGTCCGCGCGCTGGGGTTGGAAGCACAGCTTTACGATGGCGAGGCGTTCAATCCCGAACTGGCTCTCCCCGGTCGTTTCGATTTCGCCTTCGTGCTGGTCTATCTGACGCCCCTGTTCGTGATTGCGCTGTTCCATGACCTGGTCTCGGGCGAGCGGGAAGCCGGGCGGCTGCGTATGCTCGATGCGCTCGCAGGATCGGGACGGCATCTCTGGGCGCGGCGCGTGCTGCTGCGCGGCGGCCTGCTGTTCCTCGCGCTCACCCTGCCTGTCACGATCGGCGCAATCCTTTCGCATGTGAAGCTTCTCCCGCTGCTGGCGGTACTCGGCCTCGTCGCCCTCTATCTCGCCTTCTGGATCGGCGTCACGCTGCTGGTAGGGCGGCTGCGCTGGAGTTCGGTCACCAATGCCGCGACGCTCGCCGGCCTGTGGCTGCTGCTCACCCTGCTGCTGCCGACCATCGCCCATGTCGCGATCAATCGCGCCATCCCGGTCGGCCAGGGCGTGGAACTGACGCTCGCCCAGCGCGAGGCGGTCAACCGTGCCTGGGACATTCCGCGCGAACAGACGATGCGGGCCTTCTATGCCGGCCATCCCGAATGGAAGGACAGCCCGCCGCTAGGCCATGCATTCCACTGGAAATGGTATTTCGCCTTCCACCAGGTCGGCGATGAAAGCGTCGCGCCCAAGGCGATCGCCTACCGCCAGGGGATCGAGGCGCGCGACGCCGCCGCCCGTTCGGTCGGCTGGCTGTTGCCCTCGGTCGGCGTGCAGGCGCTGCTCGCCCGCCTCGCCGGCACCGACATGCAGGCGCAACTGGCCTATCAGGACCGCATCCGCGCCTTCCATGCCAGGCTGCGCAATTATTATTATGCCTATCTCTTCACCGACAAGCCGTTCGGGCAGGCCGATTTCGAAGGCGCTCCGCGCTTCGACGATATGTGAGAGGCCGTGATGGCCGGGGATGAGGGCGAAATTGCCCGCTTCGCTTCATCTTCGGCAAACCATCGATTTCCGGATGAATACAGAGGTGCGAGGGCAAGCCTGTGCCTGCGACGATCATCTATCGATGCTGGATATCTCCGACCATGTTCCAACGCAAATCGTTGAAAACATGGTGGGCGCGACAGGGATTGAACCTGTGACCCCACCCGTGTGAAGGGTGTGAAACCGGACTTTTCGGGACGTGTGGGGAACGTTAAGTGATTGTTTTTTATACACACACGTCTTGACCTGTTTCGGCATGTGTTTCATGTTTTTTTCATGGATTTCATGGACGGGTAATATGGACCTTAGCCGAATTGGCCGGCGCGAGGCGCTGAAGCCGAAAATTGGAGATGAGCCACATTGGCAACGGTTGAGGGCCGGTTGCTATCTTGGTTTCAGGCCTAGCAAGAAGGGTGGGAAAGGGACTTGGTTTGCCCGGGTCTACGATCCGGACGTGGGGAAGTACGTTCGGAAAGCGTTGGGAGAATATGGAAGCCTGACAGGGAACGATGTCTTCTCTCAAGCACGGAGAGATGCTGAGGCATGGAGCGATCAGGTTGAGAGCGGGGGCATCGTCGCAGAGCAAATCAAAACGGTATCGGATGCGTGCCGCGCTTACCTGAAAGAAAAACCAGGGTTGATTGCCGCAGGCGTGTTCCGGAGGCACGTTTTCGATGACCCTATCGGGAAGCAAAAACTAGAGAGGCTTCGTCGGCGTCATCTGCGAGAATGGAGGCAACGACTAGAAAACGCGCCTGCCCTGCTCAGCCGCAACAAAGGGGGCATTACTCGTACCAAGCCTCGTTCAGTTGCCACGATTAACCGGGACATTGTGCCACTTCGTGCTGCTCTAGGACGTATACTGTCCCCCGGCACCCCGAATACCGATGCCGCCTGGCAAGAGGCATTGAAGCCGACCAAGGGGGCCGACAAGCGGCGCGACCTTTATCTGGATCGCACCGAACGTCGAAGGTTATTAGACGCTGCGAGTGAAGATATCCTCCCATGGATGGAGGCCCTGTGCCTCCTGCCGCTGCGGCCAGGTGCGCTGGCAGCTTTAAAGGTGAAAGATTTTGATGAGCGGATCAAAACTCTGACGATTGGGAAGGACAAGAGCGGCCAACCCAGACAGATTGCTATTCCTGATAACATCGTACGGATAATATCCGAGCAGGTGAAGGGCATGCCTCGAAAAGCAACAATTTTTCGTCGCGCAGATGGTCGGGCCTGGAACAAAGACAGTTGGAACAAGCCAGTGAAAGAAGCTGTGATCAAAGCAGGTCTGCCATCTGAAGTAACAGCTTACACATTGCGTCATTGTGTTATCACTGACTTGGTCAATGGAGGCTTGCCAATTCTTACCGTGGCGCAAATCTCAGACACCAGCGTTGCAATGATCGAAGCTCACTACGGGCATCTGGTCGCCCACGCGGCCACAGAAGCTTTGGCACGATTGGCTCTCTGACGGCAGTAGCATTCGTCGTGATCAAGTATTGCTGCGACTTTAGGCATCTACCAGCTTTTGAACTAGAGAGGTCCCAGTTGGTGGCTCCCATTCCGGTTCGGAGCAGCTGCGCCTTTCCATCCTTCTTCCTGATAGCGCAGCCCTCACAGGGGAACTTCGAGCCATTCCTGTCCGCCCGCTGCTTGCCTGATGCAACAGACGACCCTCCGTACATCGGCAGAATTATGAACGGACGCTGTTGCTAGACCATCCGTTTGCCAGAGCGTCAACACGATCATGGGGCCAGCGGCTAACCGATCGTGACCAGGCGATCACTCATCAATATTCCGGTCTGCGGGACATTCCTCCGCCTTGTGCGCACCAGCTACCTGACGCTGCGCAAATATCTGAAGAAGAATATCAAGCGCGTCGAACAGCAATTGACATTGCCTGCAAGGCGGCCGGCATTTCCGGGTGCGGCGGAGCTATATTCGGCCACGCTAGCGGCGGGATAGTCCTGCGGGCAGCGCAAAGGTCGTCCTACTTGAAGCCTTTCTGCCAAGTCAGGGAGTATGGGAGCCCCTATTTACCGTGTCGAACGCGCTGTTGACGAGCAACATCAACGCATCATTCGTCCGTCGCAGTCGAGCTATCTCGCCTGGACCACGATCGCTGGCGCTGTCGCTGATGCCTCTATCGGTCGCGCCAAGCTGGCCGCCAGCTACAGCGCTAGGTGGGCGATTAACAGTTCGGTGGATAGCCTGACCGATACCGGCATCTACGTAATCCATTCGGGCGGTTCCGGTCTGCCTAGCGGTCAGGCATCTGGTCTGTTGGAGGTCACCACCTCGGGAGAATATGGGCTTTAGCGGACCTTGCCGAAGTCGCGCGCCAGCCAAGGAATAGCCGCAGCCAACTTGTTCTTTGCGATGGTGGCGAACGGAGGGACAATGTTCATGATGGTGATGAGGACCAGGGCGGCAAGCGCAGAGGCGCGAACGGTCTTCGTGTGGCCTCCGTTACCCAATGATCCCGGCGCCCGGTTGCAAGTGAGATTAGGCGCCGGGATCGCCGGCGACCGCTGAGAAGCCGGCGCTGACCAGCTATTCTCAAAGAACGGCGGACGAAAGAGAAAATCCCCGATGCCCAGAGAGGTCCCTGCGTCTGGGCATCGGAGAAATCTCCCGGCAGCATGTCGATTACACCGGGGAATGCCATCGGGTCGCACTGATGACGGGCAAATCTGTGGCAAAGCCGCAAGCGATTCGCAACTAAATTGCTGAAATAATCGCGTAAATAAATGAAAGCGATAATCCCCGCGGCCCAAAAGCACCAATATGGGCGCCGGAATCGAATAACCCAAGGGCATGCTTCCCCAAGCAGCCCTAGAGCAAAGGCGCGGCAGGTCGCATCCTGCTCCGGGCGTTCTGCGCCGCTCGTAGCATGATTTTGCGTTACGGCACGTGTCGGGCAGTCGAAATGCCAGCTAGTGCAGGTCGCCCTTGAACAGGCCAGGGCCTGCCCGGAATCGCGCCTGAATATCATCCAGACGAGCCCCATGTTCGACTATGAGACGCGAACGGCTTTCGTTCAGATGCGCAAAGAGCGCCTGCAAAGCGCCTGCGGCTGCATCTTCGTCAACTATCGGCGCGCAGAACCTACGCTCCACCTCGTCGATCAGCTGATCAATGCGACTCGTCGTCATGGCGACAGGCTATCAGCACGACCGCTGCCAGCAAGCGCGAAAACCCACCGATCAGGGCGCCCAGCCCATGAGAGCCACCATACATCTGGAGGGATGGAGCGAGTAAGCACGCATAACGGACAGCAATGGCGGTGACGCCAGGGGATCACGCCCAGTCCGCGGTTGATCATCGCCGATGTGATGATCCTGACGATGGTGGCGCTGATCGCTCAGCTGGCCAGGATTGCGCAGTGCGAGGCACCACCTGCCTTTGCCCGCTCTGCTTTCTTGTCGGAGCTTTAGCGTGATCGCCTTCGCTCAATCACCTCACGCAAACTTGCAACCATGATCAACGTCGAACTTCGGTCTTTCACGACCTCCAGTTCGCCAGATTTGATCAGCTCATATAGGCGGGACCGGCTTAACCCTGTCATCGACACCGCAATCGCGATTCTTACGCTGATGGGATCGATGAGTGCAGGTGCCTTCGACTTCTCTACGGGAGCGGGAAGTGGCGCATTTAATCTTGGCAGGCTCTTTCGCACGGCAGAACGGCTCCTAGTTGGAGTCTGCCAGATGGGATGAAGCCTCCTCAAGCTATCGAAACTGCGCGGAATTGGAAGTCCTAAGTTGGCAGATATGGGACGGCGAAATGCGTGCGTGGCGAGGGCTCATCATTTACGAGGCTCTTAAACCTCCTGAAAGAGCCGCAGCTTCAGACCCTGATACCTCATGGCGTCGCCAGCGCGGGACGCCGGCAAGGTGCCCGGGAACAGGCTGGCCGAATGAACTTGGAATCGAACATGTGCATTGCACACGTCGCATCAGCTTTTCCTGAATAATGTTGCGGCAGGCTCAGATGACCGAGGTCGCCGATCATCTTGTTCACTCAACGAACTCATCCTCCAATGCCCCCCGCGCCAGGTTACGAGAAAATTGCTTCACCAAACCGGCGCTTCAAATGTTCCGCCACGCTGCGGGCATATCGCCTCTGCCGATCGGAATTCGGACTGTGATAGACGCCCACCGCCTTCCAATAATTGCCGGTCGATGCCAGGGCAGCAACAAATATCCACCGGGCAGCATTCGCATTGAAGCACGGATCGTAACGCAACCAATGACGAACATCCTTTGGTGAACGATCAAGCGTTTCGGCAATTTTGGGGACCCACCAGCTGTTGATCTGGAGAGGTCCCAGATCGTGGCTACCGTTGCGGTTCGGCACCGCCGCGCCGATCCATCCTCCTTCCTGGTCACGTAGGCCCCACAGGGTCACTTCGAGCCATTTCTGCCCACCCGCTGCTTGCCTGATGCAATGGGCGACCCTCCGTTCATCGGCAGCATCATGACCGGACTTGGCTGCAAGAGCATCCGAATGCCAGATGAACAGCACTATCAGGGCGGCTATCCGCTTACCGATCGTGACCATGCGATCGCTCCTCAACGGTGCGGTCTGTGGCAAGGTACTCCGCCTTGGGCGCATGGGCTTGCTGGTTCTTTGCAAGGGTCTGCAAATGACGATCGAGCGTCTCGAACAGCGATCGGGCGCGGCCTGCAAGACGTCCGGCAATTCCGCGGTCCGGCTCTCGCTGATCAAGTTTGTGCGCGAGCGCCCTGCCCTCTGCCTTCCGCCGCTCCTCAACCTGTTCGAGCCTTAGGCCCTTCAGCCGCGCCTCATTCCTTGCGGCAAAGCGTTTGCTGTGATCACGCTCCAGCCGGCCCAGCCCTTCGAGCGCCGATGTCTTCTCACCCGACCGCTCTTCGAGTTTCGCGACCAGCTTCCTGGGATCTTCCGTCCAGAGTTTGACGCCGTACCGGGCGCGCGTGATGGCGGTGTAGAAGTTCTGCCCATTGACCAACGGAGACGCCACAGGGGCCAGCACATAGACGCGGTCATAGGTCTTTGACTGAGCGGAATAGACGGTCTCGGCATAGCCATGGTCCCAAGTAGAGTGGCGTCCAAGATCGATCTGCTGGACCCTATTGCCTCGATCCCAGCGAACCGTCGCCACCATGCCATCGAGCCGCTCTACCGTCCCGCGTTCGGCGTTCTTGAGATCAAGCTCCTTGGTCGCGAGCCGCCATTGGATGCGGTCGCCAGCGGCGAGGTAGCGATGCTCTGAGAGGAATATATTCACCTGCGCCGCCTTGCTGGTTCGAGGATCCCAATTGTGGATGCGCCCCTGCTCATCCGCCAATCGTACAAGCTGCCGGCCCTTCGCATCGCGCACCACGGAAACGACCCGATACTCGCCATCATGCGACAAGCCAGGTCCCACCTGATCGCGATTGAACTTCAGAACCTGACCGCCGGAATAGAACCGGGCCATCTGCTTCTCCTGCTCGCTGAGACCGGCCGGGGTAAGCACCGCAAGTCGGGTGTCCTCGACCGCGACGATCCCTTCCCGTTGCAATGCCTCGCGGATCTGACTGTTGACGATGAGGCGCGTTGCATTCTCCAAAACGAGGATATTCGTTGTTGCCCGGCTTTCAGGCTTCAGGCGCGTCCATTCTCTCACCAGCCCCTTGGCCAGCTCCTCCGCATCGCTGCCGCTTGCCACCTTATCAAGATGGTCTAGCGAACCGGCATAATCACCGGCGCGGGCCTGGGTGACGGCAAGCTTCATCGCCCTGGTTTCCTGCCGCCGCGATTCAACCAGCTCGGCGGTCGCGAGCCCAAGCTTCTGCATCAGCCAGAATGCCTTTCCCTGTTCGATCGCGCCGGTCTGCCGATTGTCACCGAGCAGGATAAGCCTCGCGCCAGTTGCCCGGCTGATCTCCAGCACTCGCAGCGCCTGGCGGTTTCCAAGCTGCCCCGCTTCATCGAGGATCAGGACATCGTTGGCGCTGAGGCCATGCCCGCCACTCGCCAACAGGCTGGCAACGGTCCGGGATGCAATCTCCGCGCGATCACCCAGTTCAGCCGCAGCAGAGGACGTCGGCGCAAGCGCCGTCAACACCATCCCCGGATGCGCCGCGTCCTTGAGGGAGCGAATCAGCATCGACTTACCGGCCCCAGCCACGCCATGCACTGCCGTAATCCGGTCTCCCGACAATGCCATGTGCACGAGAGCCTGCTCCTGCGCCGGGGATAGACCAGCGCTTTCCAGAACGGGCAGCAGCCGGTCTGCGCTGGCGACCTGTCTGCCGTCTCCAAGGGATAGTGCGAGGTACTGGGTCAGCGCCTGTTCCAGCCTCACGGTCCTGCGGCTGGTTCGCCCTCGCGTGAGGACTGCGTCGCCGGTCTGCCCCCGCGTTGCCAAGAGTTTGCGGCGACTTTCATGATCTATCAGGAGCGGTCGCAGGTCTTCGAACCGAACCTCTCCCACATGGGAGGCAAGGCCGACCGCAATGACGTGACCAAGTGGATTGACCGCCTCGCGCCCTTCCGATTGCCTGATCCCAAACAGGGCCGCCCGCGCTGCGTCGACGGGTTCCACCGGGACTGTGCGTAAACCAGCCTCGATGGCCTGGGCGAGGACAGCTGAAAGTTTCGGTTCATATGGTGCGACGCGCGCATCCCAACGATCGTGCAACTCGTTCAGCCCGACTTTCACCTTTGGGCCGCGCGTCTCATAGAAGCTCTGCCTACGCGCGGCCTGCCCCGACAGGCCATGCTCAGCGGCATGGGCGTTGATCTGCTCGGCACGCTGCGACATCTCGTGGATCAATGCCTTTGGCACCCCCCTGATCTCGAACAATCCGCGGCGCGGATCGAAGTCGATCTCAAATCCATATTCCCTCAGATTGTGGGCAAGGGCGTTGCGGTAGATCTGGCCGCTGGCCATTTGCTCGGCATACATGGCCCGCGTTTCGAGACTGGCCATCGGGTTGCCCGGATCGCAGTTCGTCATGTTGAGGATCACGACATGGGTATGGAGATGGGGGTCGAGTTCGCGGCTGGCATGCTCGGTAAAGCGTGCCCACAGGAGTCGCCCAGTCGTCTCATGGACGATGCTCCCTTCCTCTCGGCGCCGCAGCTGGGCATGTTCTTCAAGATAGGAAAGTGCTACGTCGACGGCCTTCTCATGTGCCGCGACTATCCTCTCATCGCGAAGGGCGAGCGCAATGATCGATACGGATTTGGGGGCGCTGATTGCAAAGTCCCACCCAGGATGGTGATCAATTCCGCCTGCCCGCCGACGTCCTAACTGCTGGTCTGCGACGGCGCCGCTGAGCAGTGCATTGAACCGCGCGGTATCCACCTCTCCGTCCAAACCAAGTTCATTGGCGAGCGTACCGCCCCAGGAAGAGGTCTCCGCATCTCCCTTCGTATAATAGTCCCCGACAGTGTAATAGCGGGCGATGTTGCCCGGAGAACCTTTGAGGCGGCGCGGATGCATCATGCCGGCCTCGCATCGTCACGCTCACCGTTGGAGCGGCTATGCTTGTGGAGGTTGAAGCCACTCCTCGGCCCAAGGAGCTTGGGCGGTTCGGCGTTCGGCGAGTCCCCTTTCTGCTTCGGAACTTCGGCGCCCTTGTGCGCAGGGGGCTCACCCGCAGTTGCTGCTTCGGGTGAGCCGCCGTCCAAGGGGAGCTGCGGCTCGGGCTTCGCATCCTTCCCAGAGCGCCGACGTTTTCTCTGCGGTGCCTTTTCTTGAGGAGGGGGAGCGTTGCCCTCCTCGAACCGCTTGGCAGGCTCCGTTCGCTCGACGAATGCAGGCTCGATCGTTGGCACCCCATTGTACCGATCCCGGAAATGGACGACGGGCAGATTTCTTCCGAACCGGAGAAAGCCCGACAGGTTGGGGAGGTTCGTGACCTCGGTGTGCATGACGAGCGGACGGGTGACCTGCATGCGGGAGAGATTGACGCCGTCTCGCATGTCGTTGACCCCATAGGACATGCCCTCATTGGCCTCGACCTGTTCGACCTGGCCCAAATTCTCCGACACATGCTTTGCCGTGGGAGTATCGTTCGCTCGTAGCGCCACCCAGGTCGAGCAGTAACCGGTGATCGCGGCCGCATCCTGGATGCCATAGGTTGCCTCCAGTTGCGGGTAGGACTGAAACCCCAATATGCCGCATCCGCCATATTTGCGGGCGCGCGCCAGGAAATCGCTGAGTGACGGCAGACGCTGTAGCGTAGGCAGCTCATCGATAACGCAATAGAGGCGGCGTTTTTGGTCGGGCGGAAGGCTCATGATCGCGCTGATCGCGATGTCGAGCCAGACGGTGACGAGCGGCCGCAGAGAAGGAAGCTGGTCGGCTTTCACCGTGATGAAGAGCCAGCTGTCATCCTCTTCATTGGCCACCCAGTCGCGTACGGAAAAGCCATCCAGCGTGTCGTCCAGATAGGAGAAGCTGCGCATGACAGAGGCCAGTTCGGCGCGAATGCCCGCGGATGTACGGTCCCCCTCCATCGAGATGAACGCGGCGGCATCCGTCCCTTCCGCGAACGCGGCCAGCGTCTTCAAGGGACTCCGCAGAAGGGTATCGAGCAAGACTGAGATGAGCATCTGCTTGTTCTTCGCAAGCTTGCGGAAGACGGCGACCAGCGTTCCCCTCGCCGCCTTCGCCCAGAACGGATCGCCGCCCTTGTCGGGGATCGTGGACTCCGCGATCTGATCATAATGATAGTCGCGCGGGACATCGACCCAAGGGGACCAGCTATCGGCTCGGGCGTCGAGCGGGTTCAGGAGAATGTCGTGCCCAGGCCGGTAGAATTTCTCGACAAAGGTGCCCGCCGTATCGAACACAATCGCCCGACGGCCCTTCCCACGCATCCCCGCGAGCATCTTGACGATGATGTTGGTCTTGCCCGTTCCTGGCGCCCCGCAGATCAAGATGTGCTCAGGCTCAAACTCTTCAGGAACCGGCACACCGCCGATAGCGAAGCTTCCCCGCTTCGATCGCCACAGCAGGCGGCGGAGCTGCCGGGCTGTCCCGAACTGGGCCCCCCGGATGAACTGATTGGAGCCGAGCCCCTTCCCCGTTCGGGTGAAGTAGAACCAGGCCCACAGAAGCATGAGCGCAGCGAAGGCACCAGATAGCGCCGCGCCATAGATCAGATGCTGCTCCATCGCCTGCATGGTCTTCTTCGCGATGGGAGAGGCCAGCAGCGCGTCCGAGTTCGTCCAATATTGGCGCCCAGCCGGGGTCCTGAACAGGATCGGCGCCCCACCCGGCACGTCGCTTTTCAGCGTCGCTTCCGCGATCTTCATCGCGACAAAGCGCTGATAGTCGCTGGATTTTTCGAGCACATACCAGATGATGCCCCCGACCCAGATCGCGAGGCCCGCAAGCGAGGTCTGGAAGAAGACCTGGGTGGTCATCCTGACATTGTGGACGATGGCCTGACCACCCCGGGTCCAGGAGCCCAAAGTGTCGTTGCGGAAGATGCTCATAGTGCACCATCCTCGGGCGCGAGCAGCCCCCGTTCGAGGAGCAGGGCGCGGGCATCGTCCATGCCCTTCTGGAGAATGTCGGGGCGTCGCGTTCCGACCGAGGCGGCCAATATGGCGAAGACCTGAATGAGGGTCGCCTGCACCTCATCGAAGCGACCATGATATCCGCCGGCATCGATGCCTTCGAAGCGATCGAGGATGTCGCGGACATATTCGGGGAGGCTGAGCCGCGCCGATCGGGCGCCGGCGACAAGACGCCCGTGTAGAGCGTCTTTCAATCTGATATTGATCCTGGGCAAGCGCCGAACTCCTGTTCGTTGCCTGTCCAGATGGGGTGAAGCCCGGCCGTTATACGCCGATTTACAGGCGATCTCAACGCCTTACAGTCGGCATGCATGGCACCGACATGGTGCCAAAGCTTATCAGGCACTTAGCCCTGAATTATCCTTATATGGTTACCATTTGGTGCCAGCTCCCAATAAGGGAAGCGACAGTGGCACCGCCTGGCACCCCGCTGTAACCGGCAGAAAACCTCGCGATTCGCGCCCGCAGCACCCGTGCGTACGGTGCATTACAATACGCCCTGGGCGTGCGTCCCCTCTTCGCAGCGGGCTAGCCCCGCTGCGCTGCCTCGTGCCGGAAGGCGCGGGGCAACCCGAAGGGGATTTCCTTTCCTGCGGAACGCAGCAGCAGCAAATCGATCTGTGCAACAGATTGCATTCATCGCGATAATCCTCGATATTGTGGCCGGCGGGCAGACCATCCGATGTGAAAGGATGATCAATGCCCAAGTTGAATGACCGTGATCGGCTCGCAGACCTCGAAGCGCGCCAGACGAAAATAGCGCAGGAGATCCTCGACGCCCGCCGCGCTCTGCGCGGCAAATATGCCTCCATTATAAGCGAGATGGAGGTTGAGAAGCTGAGCGAAAGAGACTTTCGCGACCTGCTCCAGCATGTAATCCGGGTGGGTGGGCCAGCCGCTATCGCAGCATTGAAAAGCATTGCGCCGGCCTCAAAATCCCAACCTGAAAAGCGCCCGTAGGGCGTCCCTGCGACGAGCACGGCGGAGCCGCGCGCAGGAGGCCCGCGTTCCTCAAGAGCGCGGCATCGTTGTCCGACGGGACTGGCGCGCAGCGCCTGTCCTAGAGGGCAACGACATAGAGCGACAGACAAAAAAAGCGGGAGCTATCGGCCTGAAACCGACTGCTCCCGCATATCCTTTATGACTTCAGGAAGCCCAGTGCGCCGGGCCGCCATAGAGTGAGAGGAGCACCGGCGCGACACCGATGGAACGCATCACCCTTACCAGCTGAGCCTGAACCCCGCTTCCTTCAGCGACGATCGCCTCGACTGGCCGCAGCCGCGCGATCTGGTCGTTGCGCACGAACCCGGCTCGGTTCCCCCACCGCCCCTTGTCGATGCCCAGTTTCACTACCGGCGTCTTGGTCTTTGCCGCCCATGCTTCGGCAATCGCGTCACCACCGCTATTTTGCGCGGTGGTGAGCAGCACCATCTGCGGCCGGGTCGCCTTGGCCCTCGACAGCGCCTTCCAGATCGGCTCCGGGTCCGCCCACTGGCTGCCGCCCGAGAAGACGACCAGCGGCCCTTCAGGATGATGCTGCCCTATCCGGCGCTGGCGTCGCGCGCTCAGATAGTCCAGCCCGTTGATGACGCTCGCTGTCCGCTTGGAAGATACCAGCGTCGCCCTTGGCGCAGACCAGGGCTTGCCGGTTTCGTTGTGATACACCGCAGCTGCGTGGTCCCGCATGCAGGCGAGAGCGTCGGCAGCCTCGTCGAGAAAGGCCAATTCCTCGTGCGCGTGCTCAAGCTCTACAGCATGGATCTCGCTGCCATCAGCCTGTCGGAGAAGGTCGCGCATCTGCCTTGCTGCGCCGTCGGCTTGTCCCGTTGCCTGATCGCTCACCCGGTGGAAACTGTGGACGATGCCCCATGCGATGCGTCCCGCCACTTTTTCCAGCCTGCTGTCCCGCAGAACATCGAAGAGCGTCGTGACGATCAACTCGACTGCCAGCTGGACCTGTGTCGCGTCTGGCATTTGCCCGGTGCGCTCTTCGTCGTCCCTGCTGACCCGGACGCCATCGAGGTCCGTTTCGAATGCGGCAAGAAAGCTGTCGGACGCAACCGCGCTCTCCTCCCCGATGAGTGCTGCAATCTCGGTGAAGCTGCGGACTGAACGGAATGCCTTGGTCATGAGAACCTCCTTTGATTGAAAGAGGTCTTCCCCCTGCACGGGCTCCGAGTGACGGGGTCAAGGATCGGGGCACAGCCCCGACCGCGAAGCGGCGATGGGGGGCACGATTTTTTTCGGCACGCGCCCCCGCCCGCATGGACGGACTGCCGCCTGCCTGCCGAAAAAAATGGTGGGGCCCCGTCGTCCTTGAGGCTGGCGCTGTCCCCGTGCCAAGATTAAACGACTTGAGAGAAGAAGTGTGGCAGCGCTCCAGGGGGCTCGATGCCCCGTGGAGCGCTATGATCCTCGCGCGACATGTGTCTAGGCGCCCGTCTGACATTGCCCCGGGCACGTGCGTCGACAAAAAAGGGACCGTGCGCCCGAATGGCTGCGGTCCCAAAGGTCGATTTGGATTTTGTCGTCCGCCGTCAGATCGGCGGCCGGTAGGCGTCGTAAGGGTTACCCTCCGCGAGGTGGCCGAACGGGATCATGAGATAGGCCCCCTCCTCCCGCCCGACTGCGCAGATCACGTAACGCGGTTCTCCTGATGCTGCATCCTGGCATTCCATAAGAGCGAGATTTCCATCTCCCGCAGCCCGAAGGAGCGTCTGGAAGTTAGCGCTAAGATAGTCAGGTATCGCCATGCTGTCCTCCTTCAATGGCTGCCGGGGGAACGCGCCTTGGGAACTTCACAGCATCAGCCGCCTGGTCCGCCCTGCGCAAAGCGTGGATCGGAACATTGGCCTGGCGCAGCAGCTGGTAGAGATTGGCCTGCACGCCCGACCCCTCGCAGAGCACTGCCTCGACCGGCTTCAAATCAAGGATTTTGCGATTGCGGATAAAGGCAGTCTTTCGTCCGGTTCCATATAGGCCATAGCGCACGACGGGCACGTCAACGCCGGTGCGAGCAGCCCAGGCCGCCGCGATCTGGTCCACGCCGCGACGCTGCCCGGTCGTAACCAAAGTCATATGGGAAAGCCGCGCATGGATGGCGTCCAGCCGCGACCATATCGCCTGCCAGTCGTGCCAGTCGGCAGGACCGGTTACAACCACGATCGGCCCCTGCGGCAGGTGACGTTCTCGCTGTTCCAGCTGTCGGGCGCGCAGGAAATCGACCGCAGCGATCTGGCTGGCGCTCGATGCAGAAGATGCTCGCGTTCCCTTGGCCGGCGACCAGGGCCAGCCTGACTGCGCCCGGTACATTTCCGCGGCATAGTCGCGCATGCATTCAATGGCCTGCCGCTGCTCTGCGACCGACTGACACTGAAGCTGCTTTTCTTCGAGCGAACGGGCATAGATCTCGCTCCCTTCAGGGGCTCGCGCGAGATCCCCCAGTTCCCTCGCATAGCCGTCCTCGCGCTTTTCGAGTTTCCCCGCGAGATAGTGGAAGCTGTTGACGAAACCCCAGGCGATATCGGGTGCCAGTGCCTCCAGACGGGTGCCGGTGAAGAGGTCGAAGATCGCAGCGATGATCCCGCC